>CAZAMY010000129.1:0-6769 GCA_964485995.1 uncultured Sediminispirochaeta sp. | reverse complement strand
ACGATAGTGTCTACTTCTGCTTCTATCACGGTGATGAGGTGGAGTTCAATGATGCCGTCGCCGGTAGCTATATTATCAAGCGCTCCCGGCAGGACGGGCAGCTCGAACAAATAAAGATATTTTATAAAAGCGAACCGGGAAGTTTTGTGCGGATTTTTCCTGATCGAGATGGTCTCAGCCGCATTGATGTGTACCTGCGCGACCGGAAACTGCAGTCGGATGTGAAACTGCATCTACCGCTGGAGAGGATAGCGCGAATGCCGTTTTCCGAACTGGTACGGCGCACGGTCGCCTACATTGACTGGGAGTTCTATATACCGAAGACTGAATTCCTTCCGCCGGAACTGACTACCGTCGATGATTTATATCAACAGGTCGTCCCGTACCTGGAGCAGCTCAGGGATGCCGACGACGGCGCGATTAATGAGCTGGGTGAATTCGTCTACATCGAGGACGGCAGCCCGCAGAGTGGGGAAGGCGGTCTGAACTGTTCTGGATTTGCGAAGTGGGTGATCGATTCACTGCTCTATCCGAAGACCGAGCAGCTAATATCCATTGACACTCTCAAGCGTCCGCATCCCGACTATCGGGGGAATCGCTGGAGCCGCAAGGTCGAAGATGTTGAGGATCCCTATTTCGGACTGGATTGGACCCGCAATCTGGCGATCGAGGCCCACCGGGCGCTGGACCTGCTGCCAGTCGATATAAATCCGGAGTTTGCCGACGTCAATTTTTTACGATACCACGAATATGAAGAAGATGTGGGGTATTCGGTTGCGACCATTGAAACAGTGATGTACGAATTGGCCAAGGAGAATCCCGGCCACATTTACCTGGGATCGGTGAATTCACTGGTGCATAATGAATATGAGTTGCGTAAGCATCTGCATGTAGCCGTTTTTTTTCCGTGGCTCGATGCTGAGGGGCGGCTGGTTCTCAAAATTCTCGAGACGAATGAAGAGACGAGTGCCGCCGCCTTTATGCGCCGGTATGAGGGTGAATACATCCATTTTGTGAGCATTCCACAAATAGGAGTGTTCAAACCGGCAAATATGCGCCTTGAACCGGTTCTCAAGCGCTAAAAAGTTGAAAATAACCTACAACTGAATTATCTTGAGGTATATGAAAAAGATCTCCCTCCTATTTTTGTGCGCGGTAGTGTGCACAGTGCAAATTACAGCACAGGAACAAAGGCTTTTCCGAGAGGCAGAGCGTCGCTTTGAAAACGGCGATTATCAGTTTGCGCTCTCACGCTATAAGCAGTTGATGGAAGAGTATCCGGATTCAGAATATACACCGGATGCGAAGTTTCGTGAGGCAGTTATATACGCCTCTCTCGGCCGCTATCGAGCCTCCCTCGATCAGCTGCAGCGAGTAGCCCAGCGCTACTCGAGCACCCGCTATTTCCGTTATATTCCGTTTTGGCAGGGATATAATCTGTACTATCTGCAGGATTATAGCCGCGCGAAAGAAGAGTTTACCGAATTTTTGCAGGCCGACCCGGGAAACCTTACCAGGGATGCCCTCTACTATAAGGCCCTTTGCGAGCGAAGTCTGGACGAGTACGAACCGGCCCTCGATTCGGTGAAGCGGCTGTATGGCTTATATGATTCGCCGGTGCAAAATCCGCAAATGGTAATTCTGTTTACTTCGCTTCTGGTTGAAACCGGACGGTACGAGGAGTTGTTCGGTATTTATCAGGATCTAGATATTGAACTGTTCGATAAAGCGATACAACAGAAGTTGAGTCTCTACAGGGCCGAAGCCCTCTTTCAGCAGGAGAATTACAGCCAGGCCGAACCGCTTTACAGGCAGCTGTTGACAGCCTCGGAAGATCTGAAGACCGTAGCCTTTAAGCGGCTTTACGTGTTGTATGACAAGACCGGTCAGGATGAACTGCAGCAAGATATCTTTGACCAGGCTCAGACTGAGCTGTCCGGCAATCCGGAACTCCTGGCTGAGTTTCTTTTGAGGGCGGGTATCGAGCATTATCGGTCGGGTAGTTACGACCTTGCCCGCAGCTATTTACGACGTATCTGGAGGACACTCCCGAAGGAGCAGGTCAACGGTTTGGTTCCACTGTATCTATCGCATATTATGGAACGTGAGGGTGAACTAAAGCAGGCGGTAGAACTCCTGCGCGGGTTTCTTGATGCCAGTTCTGAGCGCCGTGAAGAGCTGCTGCTGGCGCTGGGGCGGCTCGAGAGTGGACGGGAGCAGTGGAATACCGCGGCCGGGGTACTGGAGAGTTATCTGGCGGAGTATCCCGAATCGGAGTATCTGCCTCAAGGTAATTATCTGTATGCATATGCACTCTACAGAATAGAGAATTATAGGGCCGCTCTGGCAGTAGTACAGGAAAGCTTTGCCACGGGGCAGGCCGGCAGTTACGACCGTGAACTCCTGCGACTGCGAGCAAGGCTGCACACCGATTTGGGGCAGTATGAGACAGCGGTCGATGACCTGCAGGAGTACGTGCCCCGCTATCCGCAGGACCTGGAGGCGCGGGCCGATCTTGGAAAACTCTATTTCCAGCTGGAACGCTACCGCCAGCTGCACTCCCTGACGGAAGAGCTCGCGACTGCGGTGCCTTCGGCCGGGGGTGAAGCCGGGTCGGAAGCCGGAGCTGGTGCAAGCGCTGACGTGCAGGCAGCCTCCGTGCTGGAGCTCAGGTACATCGACAGTATGGCGTATTTGAAACAGGGGGAATATGCACAGGCCACGCAGTCTTTGAACCAACTGAAGGTTGAGCGGATGCGGGCCGCCGGGCTGGAAGATATTATTCCGGGGTTCTACTTTTTCAGCGGGTGGAGTGAATATAAACAGGTTGACTATTCCCAGGCTCTGGAGTGGTTCAGAGTGTTGGTGGAAGAGTATCCCGCACATGAAAAAGCGGTGCAGGCACAGTATCTGGCTGGGTGGGCAGCTTACGCTGCCGGCGATTTTATGCAGGCGCAGGAGTTTTTCGGAAAGTACAGCCGGCAGGATATTGCCGCAGCACGGCAGGAGCGTGGGCTGTTTATGTACGCAAAAAGCAGCTCTGCACTGGGAAAAAACGAGGATGCTCTGATGGTGTATCAAACACTGTATAAAGAGCACCCCGAATCGGCATTTGCCGATGATGCAATGTACGAGTACGCCAGTCTGTTACATGTACAGGGCCGGTCGATGGACGCAGTGCAGACCTATGAGCGCCTGGCCGACCGGTACCCCACCAGTCCGCTCTGCGAAGAGGCTCTGTATCGCCGCGGTGACATCCTGTATCAACTGGATGAGTACGGACAGGCCCGGGATGCCTATTACGAACACCGCAGCCGTTTTCCCAGAGGCAGTCTGGTTGACCTGTCGCTCTACTGGGGCGGGATGGCAGCCCTGCGTGCCGACGAGCCTTACGGTGCGGTGCTGCTGTGGGAAAAACTGGTGGAGGAACACAAGGACAGTTCGTTTTATTCCGATACGCTGCTGGAACTTGCTCGTCTGCACACAGAACTCGGAGAATATCAGAGCGCAGTTTCATATTACACCCGCTACATTTCGGCCTTTCCCGAACAGGCGGATGCCGAGGAGGCTCGTCAGAAAGTAGCAACACTGAAACGGATAATCGGCGGCCAGAGCGAGAGAGAGGCGGAACTATCGGTAATTCTGGAAGAGTCCGGTCTCGCTTCGGAGAAGGGCAGAGAAGCGGCCTTGGAGCTGGCTCGAATGTATCTGTATCAATATCCTGAGAAAAATGATCAGGCGTATGAATACCTTACCGAGATAGTGGAATACCGACAGCAGGACCAGTCGTCAGCTGCAAAGGCGTATTATTTAATAGGTGAATACTACAATAAACAGAATGAACGCTCACAGGCCGCCGAAGCCTACGCTCGGGCGGCGGTCCTGGGCTCCGGCGATGATGATCTGGTTGCCAGGTCGCTGCTGCAGGCGGCTAAAAGCGCATATGCTGCCGGCGACATTCAGGGAACTCGTTCAATGGTGAACAAACTCGAAGCCGAATTTCCCCACACTCAATGGGTGCAAGAGGCCAAACAGATACTGAGGCGGGAGGAGAGAGACTGATGAATAGAATTGACTGGCTGCGTCGTCCCGCTGGGCATACATTTCTCATATTACTTAGTGCAGTGCTGCTGTTCGGGAGCTTGACGGCTGCAGTTCCGCCGGCGGCTGCTCAAAATCAGGCAGCTTCGTTTTCCGCCGAGGAGGCGGCCGCTCCGGAAGAGCCGGAAGTGGAACTGCCGACGGTAGTACTGGAGTACTCTGCAATCAAGCAGGAGAGCATTGAGACAGAGCTGCCGGAAGGCAATGTAATTGAATTGCCGACAATCGAGGAGCTGCTGCCGGAAGCGGGGGTTATCGAAGTTGCTGCCCCGGATATTATGGCAGTCCGCCCGCAGCAGCCGGCTGAGACCGCTCCGAGACCGGCCGCATTCTTCAGTGAAGGAGTGATAGGCGGAGGCTCGGATAATCATCTGATCGGTGATATTGCCCTGTATAAACGCGGCGAGTTGCCGCTGTATCAGTTCCGGTTTTCACATGAAGGAATTGACGGCTATGGAGCCAATGCGGCCGGAACCGGCTATTTTGACCGGCGTGAGGAGCTGAGCGGAAAGGTAGAGTTCGGAAATGAGCGGCACCAGGGCACCGTAGACGGTGAATACTTTGAAGTCGAGACTGGAATGCAGGATTTTACACAGGCAAACTCGGTGATCCACCGATTTATTCAGGGCAGCGGCAGCTATAATCGCCACTTCGACGCCCCCTTTTCTCTTTCGGCAGGGGCTACTGCCCACAGCGGTTCGCAGCTGATCGGGATGCAGAGTGAAGAAGAGGAGTTGTATATAGATTCACAGGCTGCCGGCACATTTGAAAATGATCGGGTTTATTTCAGATTCACCGGCGGATACCGATATCAGCAAGCCCCTACAGACCAGCAACTGCATCAGGGCCGGGTAGAACTCCTTTCGAGGCTCTATTTCAGCAGTTTCGACATCAAAGGGGCGGTCGGCGGCCATTGGGATACCAAAAATGATTTTCTGATTCCCTGGAATCTGGAGCTGGACGGTGTGGCCGGAGATTTCCAGTATCGCCTCGGCGGTGGTTACATTATTGAGCAGCTGCTGTATAGAGAGCTGTGGAATGAATATCCCCTCCTCGATACGGCCGAAGAGATCAACATCCAGCACGGCTGGGATGCGTATGCCCATCTGGGATACACCCCTAACTCGGCGTTTCGACTGTCCTTTGATACACACTGGAATCTCCTTCAAGGAGTGGTGGTCCCGGACAACCTCGAAGCCCGGGATGCAGCTACCGGCTTGTTTCCCTTTGGTCTTGAGGAACGGCAGCTCTTGGATGTACAAACGCTCTTAAACTATTTTCCGAATGAATCGATTACCCTGGAGGCCGGCTGGAAGGGGCAGCTGATGGATGAGATCAGACCGCTGCAGGCCGAACACCTATTAAGTGGGCGAATCGGATATACCAACCGGACTACCGGGTTCGGAGCTTCCCTGGGAGGGGAGTACAAAATTGGGGAACTGCCGGAAATGCAGGTTCAGCTGAGTTACCTTTTATCGGAGGGGATCAATATTCTTCTGGAAGGCAACGATATGTTGGCTCCCTTTTATGAAGAGGGCCGGCCCTGGTGGGGAGAATACGAACAGCGCGGGCTGAATGTAACACTTAAAACAGAAATCTCTTTGTAAATGTCTTAAATAATTGAAGGAAGGGTGAGTATATGGAATTAATCGGCAAAGGCGGAGTTATCATGATAATAATTCTGCTGCTTTCAGTAGTTGCAACTGCAATAATTATAGAACGGTTTCTCTTTTTCCGCAGAATCCGGGTTGATGAAGAGAAGCTCATCAGCCGGTTGAAGTCGGCTCTGCAGAAACATCATTATGATGAAGCTATTAACATCTGTGAAAACAATCCGTCTCCGATATCGAATCTGATGAAGGTGGGTATCGAAAACCGCAACTTTTCACAGAGCCAGATAAAAGACTCTATTATGAGTGCTGCGAATCTGGAAATACCTCACCTGGAGCGATATCTTACTTCGCTGGGCACAATCGCTCATATTTCGCCGCTGCTGGGGCTTCTGGGTACCGTTACCGGTAATATCAAAGCCTTCGGTGTGCTGGGCAGCTTCGGCGGGGCTGTGGGTGATCCGGCCCTGCTGGCCACTGGTATTTCCGAAGCGCTGCTCACTACGGCGGCCGGTATTATAGTATCGGTGCCGGCGGTAGCGTTTTATAACTTTCTGGTGAACAAGGTGAATCATATCATAATCAGATTGGAGAACCGGGTGAACGATTTGATCGTCCTGCTGGGGAAGGAATAGCCATGCAGTTCAAACGGCGCTTAAAACCAACTGCCACAGTCGAGATTGTCCCGCTGATTGATGTTGTCTTTCAGCTGGTGGTCTTTTTTATGGTTTCCAGTACCTTCATTCTTACGCCGGGAATTTCACTTACTCTGCCGGAGTCATCCAGTGCGGAACCGACTGTCATGACCCGTCTGGTAATTACCATTGCCGGTGAGGAAGAGATCTACCTGAACAAAGAGCAGTACAGCTTGGATACCCTAGAGGCAGCCCTGCAGCAGTTTTCACAGCGTGAAGAACTCGAGAATCTGCAGACGGTGGTGGTCGAAGGGGATGAAGGAGTTTCGTACAGTCTGATGGTACGGGTCTTAGATACCCTGCGGGTCCACGGATTCGAAGGGGTGAATCTACGTATGCGGGAAGAGGGGTAATGCAGGCGCC
>CAZAMY010000128.1:0-6785 GCA_964485995.1 uncultured Sediminispirochaeta sp. | reverse complement strand
TAGTCCAATGGAGAGATATTGATTTTTTCCACCTGGTCAATATTCACCGCACGGTAAATTTCACTTTCCGGAACCGTCCCGGTGCAGAGGAAGACCAACCTCCGGTACTCTTCCTGAGTAGCCCCTCCGGCGGCGGAACCGAACTTCGGTTCGTTATGCACTACCTGCAGCAGTTGTTCCAAGTTGCTCAAAATAAGGTAGGCCTTGGCATACGGCAGTTCCGCCTGATCAGTTAATTCAATATAGATTCTGAAAAAGCGTTCATCACGTATTCGCGACTCCCGCAGCAGAGACTTTTCGAAATCGCTCAGTTCCGGTATAAAGGCTCGCGGCTCCACCGTCTGGGCCGATTCATCCTCAACGGTAGAGGCAGCGGTAGAGGGGGTGGTAGAGGGGGTCCTGCGGCCGCTGCTTCGGCTCAACAGACCGCCGGATCCGTCCGCGTCAGCCGATTGGCTCATATGATGCTGTCGCAGCTGTCCCAGCATCTCCTGCACTTTATCTACGCTGGTAAAAAATGAATCGAATTGTGCACGGCCCGGAATCTCCGCGTTATCCCGCAACTGCTGGATTGCATTTTCTATTCGGTGAGCTTCGGCGGCAATTTCTGTCTGGCTGAGATAATCGGCCTCCGATTTGAGGGAGTGCGCATTGCGAAAGAGCGCATCAATCTGTCCGCGATCGTTCGGGTTCTGCTCCAGCGCCATCAGGCTGCGGTTCAGAGCTTTGATAAACTGATCGCTGTCACGCAGAAAGGAGTGAAACAACGAATTGTTAGTGTGTGTCTGCATTAGTTACGCTCCTTTCCCGCTTGTGCAAACAGAGAGAGTGCTTTCCCGCGTACGCTGCGGTCGAGAGACTGCATACCCTTCAGGAGAATTCCCATGAAGACCGCCTTTCTCAACGACAGCTCTATCGCCTGAAGCACCGCCATTTTTACTGATCGAGAACCAGCCTCGAAGGTTGATTCGAGCTCCTTGGCCGATATAGTTATCCGTAAGCGGCCTATTGCTTCTATGGCCGCCAGAACTACCGATTCTGAAGGATCATCCAGGGCCCGCTTCAGATACACATAGGCCCCTTTTTGTCCGGAAAAACCGAGCCGCTTGGCGGCAAAAGCCCGCATGCTTGCGGTTTTTCCGTTCAACAAGAGTTGGCCTATGGAATAGAGAGAATTCTGCCCGGTAGTTGAATCGGTCTGCTGCGCAGATGAACTTCGTGTAGTTCGATAGGGGCGACGGACGGTCGACCGGATATAACTGCTCTTCTCTTCTCTGGCGACCAAGGTTTTATACGCTGCAACTACCCGGCGAAACTGTTCACCGGTAGAGGGGTCTTTGCTCATATCGGGATGATATTTCTTAGCCAGCACTCTATATGCGGATTTGATCTGCTGAATGTCCGCGCCGGCGGGCAAACCCAGAGCCCGGTAGTGTCTAAGCTCTTCCAACCTGCACCTCCTGCTCCTTCAACAGTTCATGAATCTCCGTAAGGACCGCCTCCAGTGCAACTTCATACTGAACGGCCGTATGCTTGTCACTCCGTGCAAGCGCAGCCCGGGCAGACTCAACAATAACTTCTACTTCCTGCACAAAATCCCTCGACGTCTCTTCCGGAACCATTTGTATAAGCGTTTCTGTACGTCGAATAAGGTTCTCGAGCTTATCAATATGCTCGTTCGCCGACATGGCCATTGAGGCTTTGCTTTCCCGGTCGATAGTCACATTTTTTTCCCGGCCGGTATCGATATCGCGGGCAACTACTTTGAGCAGTCCGTCGAGATCTATTTTGAAAAGAACTTCAATTTTAGCGGCTCCCCGCTCCATTTTTCTTATTCCGGAGAGAAGAAAGCGCCCCAGTGAAACGTTTTCCCGGGCCTTGCTGCTGACACCCTGCAGGACATGTACGGCAACACTCTGCTGCCCATCGGCAACAGTCGTAAACAGCTGCTTCTCCTCCGCCGGAAGAGGGGTATTCTTTCGTACAATTGTTTGAAATTTTCCACCCTCTATTTCGACCCCCAGGGGCAGCGGTATAACATCTTTTAACGACTGTCGGCGCCCGCCTCCTCCAGCGGTATGTCCCGTTGAGAGCAAACCGGCCTGAACCGCAGTACCCAGCGCAACCACCTCGTCGGGATTTATCTTGGCCTGCGGCTGCACCTGCAGCAGTTCATTCATCAAACTGGAGATAAGGGGTATGCGGCTCGAGCCACCACTGAAGATGAGGGTGTTAATTTTTGCACCCGAGTCACGGACCGCTTCCCGGCTCAAGTTAATAGTTTTCTCAATTAAAGGATAAATGAGCTCATTGAACTCTTTGCGGTCCACCGAGTAATGCAGATGGATGGGCTTCCGATTTACATCGATAAACGGAAGCGCAATAGCAGCCGTGCTTCTCTCGGACAGCTCAATTTTAGCCCGTTCAACTTGTTCGAACAGCTGTTGCCGCAAAAACGTATCTTCACCCACATTGAAACCAGCCTGTTGACTGAACTCTCTGGCCACCCGTTCAAAGAGAAGTGTATCAAAGTCGATTCCACCCAGTTGATTGTCTCCGTTGGTAGCTAATACCTGAAAATCCGTACCGTCGCTGGTCAGCACCGTAGCATCGAAGGTCCCCCCGCCGATGTCGTATACCAGAATGGTTTTCCGTGTTTTTATCTGTGAGGCATACGCCAGAGAGGCTGCGGTTGGTTCGTTGATGATGCGGTGCACCCGCAGGCCGGCCAGACGACCCGCCTCCTGAGTGGCTTTGCGTTGCAGTTCATTGAAATAGGCGGGAACCGATATAACCACATCCCTGAGCTCTTCCCCCATATAGGCTTCGCAGTCACGACGGACCTTCTTCAAAATTTCTGCACTAATTTCCTGCGGTGAAAACGAACGGTTTCGTAATTTGATTACTGTGTCCCGACCGATCAGCCGTTTAATCGAACTCACGGTTCCTTGGGCGTTCACTATGGCCTGGTTTTTTGCCGCTTCACCAACAAGCAACTCCCCGGCTTCGGTAAGTGCTAGCATCGAAGGCGTGAGGTTTTTACCACGGTCATTAGGGACAATACGGGGGGTGTCCCCGTCCATAAATGCGGCGGCGGTATTGGTGGTTCCTAAATCTATCCCAATTATGCGGCTCATTTTTGTCCCTCTGTCATTGAGATAATCAATTCGACTTCGGCCACCGTCGAATCTACACGTGAGGCGATAATGTCCGCCGAAATTCCCTGCCGATACAGATTTATAACCCGTTCACGCTTGCTCTGCCCGCCGGCGCCTTCAGCCGGCTCATCACTCTCTTCTGACTTTTTGGGCGGTATGCTCTCCGGCTGCGATCTGGGATTGTCCGGGACCACCGCAGATTTAGATGAGGATGCTGATGATGCGTTTGTAAGGTTACCCGGTCGAAGCCGGCTGTAGGTGTCCACGCTTTTGGACAGGTTATCAGCTTGTTTCTGAAGCAGCGAAATACGGTGATCCGCCTCTTTGACGAGATCGCCCAATGACTTCAAACGCTGCTCGATCAGGCCGATATTTCGATCGGCAGTCTGATTTAAATCTACTATCATACGATCGATCTCCGCACGCACCTGTTCGGTGATAGCCGCGCTCGACCGTTCTTTGTGCATTTTTTTTACCAGCAGGATATAGACTACACCTGCTAAGATGATACTGGAACCGATGCTCACCATGATTGATGTAATATACATATGTTATCCCGATATATCGATATTCTTTCCTAAAGCAGGGTCTTCGAAATAGTGCTTTTTACGCTTCTCCTCCGCTTGTTCGCCTTGACGCTTGCGCTCCTCTTCATGCTGCGCCCCGCCTCCGCCCTCCTGCTGCTTCTCACGGACCTTGGCTGCCTCTTCCTGCAGCTCATCGGACTGCTGCACCGTTTCGTCTTTCTGCAGGGACTCCTTAGCCATCTCCTGACCGCGTATCTCCTGCTGAGCAATCGCGGCCCCCTTTTGGGCGGCCTGCTCTCTCCCAACTTGATTCATATGAGCAAATAATGTCTGTAAATCAATCGGTTGAAGCGGCATTGTTCGGCCTCGAATAGTCCTCCTCAGGTTTAATATATTTCGTTACTTTTATATCGTCCTTCTCGTTGACAAAGGTAACTGATTTATATTCATTTCTTACTTCTAAAGAAGCCTCTTTGATGCTGAGCTTTACTCCGCTGAACACCCGCTCTGAGGCTGATATGCGGCCCTTCACCTTGAGCGAGGAGAGGTAGTGCTGCAGCTCTTCTATTTCTTCCTGCTTTTCCGTCTTTTCCTCTTCCAGGTTGTTCTTCTTTTCGGTGATTTCCTTCAGGTAAGCCAGCTTCTCTTTAGGCAGTTTTTTACCGCTCTTCTCTTTCAGTTTCTTGATAGTGGCCATATCCTGCATGATCTTATCGAGCTGCTCGTCTATTTCTTCTAGACGGGTGTTCAGTTCATAGAGACGTTCCTTGCTCTTTGGATCAAAGCCTACCTCGAGTAACGTTTCCGAGCCGGCTACCGAACCCAGCGTTTTTGCATGGATCTCTTCCGCCGCCCGCAGATGTCCGCCGACAATGGTGGCCCGCTTACCCTGGCAGATAATACGCTGATTGGCATTTACATGGGAATTGATGATGCCGTCCGAGGCAACCACCAGATCACCGGATTCTATTTTTGCGTTTTCAATAAACTTCGACCACACACCCCGTCCGGCCCTGACCATTCCTTCGCTCTTGCCGGTAATACCCTGGTGTACGATTACGTCCCCCTCGGCATCCAGCTCGCTCTTACCGACATTGCCCATGATTTCGATGTTACCGGCCGCTTTCACCTTGAAGCCGTCATCCACATTACCTTTGACAATAACGGTGCCGAGAAAGATAACATTACCGCCGGTTTTCAGATTCACATCGCCCGGCACCACGTAGACCGGTTCGACGCTTATCTTGTTATTGGCCAGCATGACCTGCCCATTGATAGCTGCCACCGCCGTCATGCCGTCATCGGAAAGGTTGACATTCTTACCGAGTTCGAACTTGACGTCCTCTCCATCCTTGGCTGGAAGAAGTTTGCCGGTAACAGTACGGCCGGGCTGCCCCTCCTCAGGGGGTATCTTTTTAGCCAGGGCTTGTCCCTCCACCACATTCTGAATCACGTTGGATTCCTTAAAATCTACCCGGCCATTTTTCTCTTTCAGCTTGATCTTAGACCGGTCAGTTTCGAAGTTGAATATAATGCGGGCATCGTTCCCGTTCACCGGAGAAGTGCCTTCGGCCACCAGAACCGTTTCGTTGTATTTCGGAAAATCGACATAGTTGCGGATTGCATCCTCTTTTATTCCGAATACTACACCGTTAGTCTTGAGAAAACCGACCAGTCCATCAAAATTTGGATCGGCCCCGCCTCTGGAGGGTGGTTTACAGATGATAAATGCTTTCATATCAAAATCTGTAATATCAACAGTAATTATGGAATCATTGGCCGGGTTATAATCAAAATCGCCGATTTTCACAAACCGATTGTCAGCGGATTTTACCGTTTTCTGAATCATCTGCTTATCGTAACGCTCGATATCCCGCTCTTTCAGTCGGGCATATACCTGTTTTTCAGTTGCCCGTTTTCCGTTACCCACGGGGGGAGTCACTTTGAGAAAGACCCCCTCCGGAAAGAGCCGCAGAATTACCTCGCCATCCTGATCGGTAGGTTTCGATTCCTCATCCCCCGCGCCGAAATCGAGTGAATCTTCGGTCAGCTGCAGCTGGGCGGGGTCTATGGCCGGGTAAGCAACTATCACACAGTTCTTACGACCAACCCCGAAGGTGCCTTTTTTCCCCGGTTCGCGGATTTCATACTCAATTTTCTTAATCGGGAGGGAGAGCTCGATTGCGGCCTGACGCAGGGCTTCGTCGAGATCTTCTCCTTCGACTTGTACCCAGCGGCTCTTGCGGTCTTCCTCCGCCTGTGTCCGCATAAACTCTCGCAATTTGGCAATTTCTACCACGTAGTTCCCTCCCTGGCGATTAGAAGATCCCCTTTTTAATATTGGTTAATTTTGATCTCAAACGCATAATTGCCTTGGTATGCAGCTGACTTATGCGCGATTCAGTGACTTCTAGCACCTTACCAATCTCTTTCAATGTAAGATCTTCATAATAATAGAGTACCAGTACTTTTTTTTCCTTCTCCGGCAATTCGTTGATTGCCTGCACGATAACCCGTTTGACTTCCTCTTTTTCGACGATAGTATCGGGATTCAGGCTCTGGGGCGACTCAATACTGTCAACAATAGAAATGCGATCATTTTCCTCGCTGGTATACCACACATCATTCAGCGAGAGAATTGAGGTGCCGCTTATCTTCATCATGGTTTTCTGGAAATCGTCTTCAGAGATTCCCAGCTCGGCGGCAATCTCTTTATCGCTTGCTGACCGACCCAGTGAAGCCTCCAGCCGGTGAACCGTGTCTTCGATTTCACGGGATTTCTGCCGCACCGAGCGGGGGACCCAATCGATAGACCGCAGTTCATCAAAAATTGCCCCGCGAATACGCGTGACAGCATACGTCTTGAACTTCACATGCTTATCCGGGTCGTACTTATTGATGGCATCAATCAGACCGAATACTCCAAATCCGACCAGATCGTCGAAATCAACATTATGCGGCATCCCTACCGCTACTTTGCCGGCAACATACTTCACCAAGGGTGCGTACTGTTTCACAAACATGTCGCGAATCTTGGGGTCCTGCGTCTTTCTATACAGTTCCCAGAGTTCTTCTTCTGTCTTCTCCTCTAACAGCTTTT
>CAZAMY010000127.1:0-6786 GCA_964485995.1 uncultured Sediminispirochaeta sp. | reverse complement strand
GCTGACGCTGCAGAACGGCCTGGGAAACGCTGAGCTCTTGTCGGATATTTTCGGGAAAGAGCGAATCGCCGCCGGCGTAGCTACCTACGGGGCCTTTACTAAGTCGCCGGGAACTGTACAGGCGGCCGGCAGTGGGCTGGTTTCGCTGGGGCCGTGGAAGCCTGAGCAGGATATGCAATGGGTGGCGGATGCACTGCGTACGGCCGGCTTTAATACAGATTATGTTGGCGACCCGCGCCCCTATATCTGGCGAAAGCTGGCGATAAATGCAATGGTCAATACTACCGCGGCCCTGACCAGAGCCAGGAACGGACTACTGCGGGAGAATCAGCACGTACTCGGTTTGATGCGCCGTCTGGGAGAGGAGACTGTTGAAGCGGCCCTCCGCGCCGGGGTTCGGGTGGATTTTGAAGATCTATGGGGTTTTCACATGGACAACCTGCAGAATACCGGTTCTAATCGGGCCTCAATGCTGCAGGATGTAGAAGCCGGACGGCAGACAGAAATTGATGCAATTTTGGGCGCCGTGCTGGATTTTGCCCGCGATGAGGGTGATTTTCCTTACACCCGGGCGGTGTACTCCTTGATAAAAGGCATCGACGGTATGCGGGGTTCAGAAGGTGTTTGATGGTGTCGAACTCCCACCGTCACGCTGGGATGGTAGAATATTTATAGTGACCTGTGCTTGTAAAAGAGAATTTCGTTTTATATACTTGAGTATTGTCCTATACCCGTGTGCAGATGAATAAAGATTCTTATAAGGTACAGTTTTTTTCACGCAGTGCTGTGCGTTTCTCGATTGCCCTCGTGGTAGCGGTGGTTTTGATAATCGCTCTTACAGGGTATTTTTCCGCTCAAATGTTGGATAATTTTGTTGATTTGAGAAAGCAGGAGTTAAAGCGCTTGGTGACTCTGGGATTGCGTTCTATCGATCCTATCATCGAACGCTACCAATCCGGGGAGTTGAGTCAGCAGGACGCCCTTTCGCGGGTGCGAACGCACGTGCGTCAGCTGGTGTATGATGATCCATCCACGAGTAACTACCTTTTTATGAGCGCGTATGATGGCACTATGCTGGTTCAACCATTCGATCCTGAACTCGAGGGTACTGATCAGTGGAATTTGCAGGACAGTCGCGGTCTGTATATTATTCGGGAGCTGGTGAAGACCGCACGTGGAGGTTCCGGGTATGTCGAATACTACTATCCTCCCCCGGAAAGCGATAAGCCTGAAAAGAAAATTTCTTACGTAGTTGGAATTCCGGAGCTCCAGGCATATATTGGCACCGGGCTGTATTTGAACGATGTACAAACCGTGGTGGACGGGTTTCTACGGAATGGCATGGCTGCAATTTTGGCGGTTTTCCTGCTTTTGGCCTTGGTTTTGGTGCTTCTTTTCAAGCCCTACTATCACGCTTATTATGTATTGCAACAGAGCTTCAGCGCGATTGCCGCAAATCCGTCGAAGGCACCTGAGGAACTCTATTCTGCAATGGTTCCTCCCGATGCGCCTTCCGAAGTAGGCCTTTTAATGCGGAATTTCCATTTGATGCTCACGCAGCTGCACCAGGCCCGGTTGAAACTGGAAAAATCTTTGAAGGATAAAGAAATACTGCTTAAAGAGATACATCATAGAGTTAAGAACAACCTTCAGATTGTATCTTCACTCTTAAAACTGCAGACATACCACTTCGATGATCCGAAACAACTGACAGTACTGAATGAGAGTGTAACTCGTATACATTCGATGTCGCTCATACATCAGATGATTTTCTCGAGTGGAGAGTTTACTGAAATCGAGATTTCGAGCTACATCCAAAAGTTGGTCTACTCGATCTACCAGGGATTCCGACCTACGAACGTGCGAATTTCACTGCAGTTTGATGTAGATTCAGATTCGGTGGATGTTGATAAAGGAGTTTTGTATGGCTTGGTAATCACAGAGCTTGTGACGAATGCGTTAAAGCACGCTTTTGTGGGCCGGAAACAAGGACAGCTGATTGTCGGTTATAAAAAGAACTTCGAAGTTACTCAATTGTGGGTTCAGGACAATGGTTGCGGCGCTGATCCGGCTCTACTGGAAACAAAACAGGAGTCTCTCGGAGTAAGTCTTATCCTCTCCCTGGTCGAACAACTGCGTGGCCGCGTGCAGCTGGAAGTGCATAACGGCAGTTGTTTTCTCATCAATCTACCCGAATAGGAGCGAGCTTTTAGTACACCGGAAGCGCTTCTACCCGATTGCGTCCCATGTCTTTTGCTTTGTAGAGGGCCTGATCGGCTGTTTCGATCATCGATTTGAAGGTAACCGGAAGGGTACTTGCTTTTCTATCGAAAAAATCCTGATCAATAGCGGTAAGGCCTATGCTGATGGTTACCGTACGTTCAATACTCTGGAATCTCAGGGCTTCAACCGCTGACCTGAGCCGCTCGGCCACCATTTCGGCTGCGGTTTCAGCGGCATCGGGGAGTACTACGGTAAACTCTTCGCCGCCGTACCGGCCACAGATGTCCTGACTGCGGAGTTCACGGCTGCAGGCAGAAGCTATTTCCGTCAGCACCTCATCGCCCTTCAAATGGCCGTATTGATCGTTGAAGGATTTGAAGTGGTCTATGTCTATCATTAAAACTGCAAGTGAGGATTTATTGCCCAAGGCAGATTCAAACAGGCGTCGTCCTTCAATAAACAGGCTTCGGCGGCTGAGAGCACCGGTGAGCTGATCGGTATGCGCAATCCTATGAGTATGCTCGAATTTACGTGCATTGTGCAGAGCTACCGCTATGTGGTCAGCCAGCATGGTGGCGGTTCGCACGTGCTGCTGGTTGAAAAAGTTTTCTCCAAAACTATCGAAAGTAATCATTCCGATTACCTCGGAGCGGACTATTAGCGGAACCCCCATCCAGCTTTTGATGTTGGCAAGCCCAAAATCAGAAAAATGGGGGTATTTGGCCTCGGGGGTGCCTATAATGAGTGGTTCACGACTTTCAATAACAATAGTGTTTGGATTATCTCCGGGGATCGGCAGAGTGATGCCGTTGACATCCTCGGGCTGCTGCCACCCGCTTCCGGCTACCAACTTCAAAAATTTCTCGTTCAAGATAAACACTGAAGCAGTGTCGTAGGGTACTACTCTCTGAGCCTGCTCCAATACATTCGCGACGACTTTGTCCCACTCGAGAGAGGAGTTGATGACTGCGGCGGCTTTTTGCAGGATATCAATTTCTGTTAACCTCTCTTCGAGCTCCCGCTTTGTCTGTTTCAGCTCATCCTCTGTTCGTTTTCTATCTGTAATGTCGAAATCGATACCTATTAGATGGCTCACCTGGCCGTTCGATTTGCGGCTGACTACGAATCCTTTCGAAACTATCCAGTGCGGTTCTCCCTGCTGGTCTATGATGCGGTACTCCGGAAGTTCGTAGTAATCCTGGGTCTGCACTACCTCATTGACCAGCGAAGGAAGCCATTGTCTGTCAGCAGGATGGAGCTGCCGGTGCCATAAGGCTCTATTCATCTCTTTTGATGAGTAGCCCATTTTCTCCCACAGTATGTTGGGAGTCTCGAAGTCATGGGAGTAACTCTTCTGAAAAACCCCCAGTGCTGCCAGCCCGTCGAATAGTGGTTTTAACCAGGTTTTTATTGCGTGTCGGTAAAAATAGAAAAACATGCTATTTTTTAACTTTTCAATTGATGCTAGTTTCATTTTTTTTGCTGTTGTATACGCGGTTTATTCTAATGTGATTTTGGAATACTGTAAATCAAAAATGAGAATTTTTGTTAAATATGGTAGAGTCACATATGGATTGGGTGAAAGAGTTCTATTCGACCATACTCGAATTGCTGCAGGAAAATGGAGCTTTGTTTGCTCTGCTTGGAGGGGGGTCACTGGTGTTATTTGCCGGAACTATCCTGGCTATCCCCTTTTTAGTGGTATCTATACCGCATGACTATTTTCTCCATGAAAGGGCTGCAGGTTTTGGTTTCGGTGCACGGCATCCGCTTGTCCGGTTTCTGTTTCTCATTCTTAAAAACGCAGCTGGAGCAGTGTGTGTTGCGGCGGGGTTCGTTATGCTCTTTATTCCGGGGCAGGGGCTTCTGACCATATTTATCGGGGTGTTGCTACTCAATTTTCCAGGTAAACGGAAACTTGAACTGCGCTTGGTTCGACATCCTCAGATTAGGCAAGCAATCAACTGGATACGTCACCGAGCGGGAAAAGAACCGCTGCAATTACCGCCCGAGTATGAGGAATAGGCTTTGACTCTCGGTATCAGATCCGTAAGACTTTGAAGTAGCGGAGTAAAAAATGGCTGAAGTGAACGATACAATCATAGATCTTGATTCACAGGAGTTGATAGATAGACTGGGAGCGGTTGTGAAGGGCAAGCGGGAACTGCTGATCATAACCCACACTCATCCCGACCCTGATTCGATTGCCGCCGCAGCGGCCCTGAGATTGCTGGTGACGCAGCAGTTTGGTGTAAATGCAAGCATCGCCTATAGCGGAATCATAGCACGGGCAGAGAATCGGGCTATGGTGAATAAGCTCAAAATTCCGCTAAAGCAGTACAACCGGATAAAGCGGGACCGCTACGACTGCCTGGCTTTGGTCGACTCCCAGCCCGGAGCAGGGAACAATGTGCTAACCGCTGAGTCCGAATGCGATATTGTAATTGATCACCATCCGCGTCGTGATGACACGAAGGGCGAATTGGTAGTTATTGACCCCGACATCGGTGCAACCGCGACAATTTTGATTCGCTGGCTGAATGCTGCTGAAATTGATATTCCCACCGATATTGCCACAGCCCTGGCATACGCAATTTCATCAGAGACGCAAAATATGTATAGGGAAGCAGCCCGGGAAGATATAAAGGCCTACCTGTCGGTATATGTGCGGGCCAGCATTCGAACACTGTCGGAAATTATCAACGCCAATCTGCCGCATTACTACTTTCAGCAGCTCGGAAATGCCCTGAACAATGCCTTTATTCACGGTAATATCATCACCGCCCATCTTACTGCAATCTGGCATCCCGAAATCGTCTCTGAAATGGCCGATTTCTTTCTGAAGCACGAGCGTATAGGCGCGGTTTTATGTACCGGCTGTTATAAAAAGCAGCTCATTCTCTCGATACGAACCGGTAATGACAGGATCAATGCGGGAGATATGATCAAGCAACTGCCGTTGAATCCCGATCATGTGGGAGGCCATGACCGCACTGCCGGAGGGTTTCTCACAATTGAGGGCCTCTCGGTAGAGGAGGTTGAGGCGGAAGTACGGCAGCTGCAGAATGCCTTTGCTGGTCTCTCGGGGGTACAGAATCCCGCATGGCGGCCGCTGCTGGGCAGCTAAATTGGTACGTACCCTTTTCATTTTTTATAAACATTATTAAAATAGTAATGTATTGCAGAACCAATACTACACATCCCAAGTTTGACAGGAGGTTTCTATGTCTTTTACAACTCCAAATTTACCATATCCATACGATGCACTGGAGCCCTATATTGATGCCCGTACCATGGAGATTCATCACGATAAGCACCACGTCGGTTACACTGCTACGCTAAACAAAGCACTCGAAGGTTCGGAGTATGCCGATAAGCCGGTCGAAGAGCTGCTGGCCGAACTGGAGACACTGCCTGCGGAAATTCGAACCGCGGTCCGCCACAGCGGCGGTGGTCACTTCAATCATTCACTTTTCTGGGAAGTGATGTCACCGAATGGAGGCGGTCAGCCGAAGGCTAAACTGGCCGATGAGATCGACAAAACCTTCGGCGGTTCCAAAGGCTTCATTGAACAGTTTTCATCGGCTGCAACCGGCCGCTTCGGCAGCGGCTGGGCCTGGCTGGTCGTCGACAGTGGCGGATATCTTTCCATAATGAGTACAGCAAACCAGGATTCTCCGATAACCCAGGGCTATACTCCGATCCTGGGGCTCGATGTCTGGGAGCATGCTTACTACCTCAAATACCAAAACCGGCGGGCAGAGTACGTTGAAAATTTCTTCAATGTGATCAACTGGCCGAGAGTCGATGAACTGTATGAGGCGGCTTATTAGAAGCAGCCGCATGCATGCAACGACCGGTCGCAGGCGGGACCTCCAGTCTCGCCGGGTGGCCGGTTTTCCACACTTTATCTGAAAAGGGTGGTATAATTACAGTAAGGAGGCAGCAGTGCTTTTACGGAAGCGTCTGTTACCGGCCTCTCTGTTTTCTCTTCTTTTGCTGACCTTGAGTCAGGTAGGTTATCCGCAGACATCTCACGAAATTAGTATCGGAATTCTCGATGTATACACAATCGGTTATTCGCAGGAGTCGGTGGACCGCATTCGAAATGCACTGCGCGCCGAACTGCTGGCAGTAGAGCAGCCGGGTGTGAAAGTGCTGATCGGATCGGATGTAGTGCCGTGCGGAACCATTCACACCTCACATGAATATTTCCGCCAAAGCGCCAGGATAAACGGCTATAACTATTACCTCATAAGCAGTGTGCTGCAGGAAGCCGGTGGATTGTTTGTAGATATGCACCTGTATTCCGTGGAAGCTGATCAGATGTTGTGGGGGCGCAGTTCATGGTATGTCGGGACCGAGCATCTTTTGGTATGTAGAACTGGATCTTCTACGAATAGGGATAAGAGTTATTCTATAATATACCGCTTCAAAAGGAGGTGTGTATGAAAAAAATAGTTGTAGTAGTGTTGCTGTTGTGTGCAGCGGTGAGTGTGTGGGCCGGTGGAGAACAGGAGGCTGCCGCTTCGACCGGCCGGGGAAAATATCTGGCCGGCCGTG
>CAZAMY010000126.1:0-6820 GCA_964485995.1 uncultured Sediminispirochaeta sp. | reverse complement strand
TCCCAGTTTTTATACCCCGCCGACACATCGGCGGCCGCAAAGAAAGCATCGTCCGTCAGACCGGCCAAAGCGGCTGCTACCGGGCCCAGACTGAGACCGGCCGCTGTCTTTATCCCCAGGTCGCTGAGGCTTCTGATAGTCGCCGCCCGCATCCAGCTGTCCGCTTTTCCGTCATTGTTCATGTCATCATCCCACAAGCGCCGGTCCCAGCCGGCCTGGTCCATCATTGCCAAAGCACGGCCGAGCCGGGCTTCGTTCCGATAATAACTGGTCAGGATGCGGCCGCTCTCTCCATAACCGGCCCGCTGTACCGTCTCCGGTTCACTCTCACACATCACCGGCGCATATCCCACATGCCAGTAAAACAGGCCTTGTACATCCTCATGCCGGCTGTACGCCTCTGCAGCAGTGAAACGGGCCTCCGCTCCGAAGAAGCGCCCGCGCAGCTCCACGCCAATGCGGTCAAGATAACTCTCGGCTTCGCCCCCGTACCCCCCGAATATCAGCTTTCGCTGCGCTCCGATCGCCTGCACCAGGGCTTCATACTGACGTTCCGCTGCCGCCGCATCTCCTCCGGATTCTGCAGCCCTCCGCAGACGTGCAGACCAGTCCGTTTCGGGCAGGCGGAAATCACGGTACGCAGCTATGCTTTGCAGTTCACGCTCGTGTTCGAAATAGGTGATATCCACAATGGCATTGCGCTGGTAGACCCCGCCCCTGCGACGGTAGCCCGCCGAGCGCAGAGTTGTATGCAGGGAGTCGGCGGCCCGGCTGTTAGCGGTATCCATCATCTCCTCCAGCTCCTGCTGAAATCCCTGTAATGCCCTGGAAAACAACCGCACACCAGCCTCGAAGGCGGTCTGCCGGCTTTGGCGCTCTACATCCCGGTAGATATCCTCAACCTGGGCTCGATACTCGCAATAACGTGCCCGGGTCTGCTCCAGCTCCGGCAGTAAGCTTTCACCGTCGCGCTTATCGATCCCGGAAAACAGAGCGGCCAGGTCCCGGTGCTGAGTGCTCATCTTCGCACGCGCCGGCGGGGTCCAATGAGGAGTGCCGTCCAGCGGCACCATGGTCAAGCGGCTGCACAAACGCTGCGGGTCTAACTGCAGTATATCCACCCCGGCTGTACTGACCGCTTCAGCCTGTGAACTCACCGCTGCCTTCAGCCAGAGCCTTTTGGCCTGGTGGTACCTGTACGCGCGCTGCTCCCACAGTTTCTGCCGCGAAAGGTACGCCCGGCGAAACTCACGGTCCCACCGGAGTCCGGCCTTGCGCAGTTGGCTCAGCTCTGCATCCCGCTGCTTCGCTATCTCGGTAATCTCGAACTCAGCCCCCTGCTGCCACAGCTGTTGCTTTGCAGATAGCCGCTGCTTTAACAACTGGCCTCGCCGGCGGGCAGTCTCCAACTGTACGGTTCCTTCCAACTGCAGTAGTGAGAGCAGAGCCCCGGCTTCGAGCGAACCGGCACTGCCGGAAAGGTAGTAGGCAAGCTGCTCTTCTCCGCCCAGCCCTTTGAGATACAGATCAGATTCAGCCGCATCGGATAAGGCATCCCTTCCCGGCGAGAGCGGCAGCGCAGCGGCCAGCCGGCTCACTGTGCTGCCCAGACACTGCGCCCGTTCTGCCTGTAGCAGCTCGCTTTCATTACGGGCGCGGGCTTTCATTTTCAGGATATAATCGCCAAGAGTTCCTTTCCCTGAGCTGCCGGCCGAACTCTCCCCCTCCTGTTCACGTAGGAAGTGGTACAACGGTTCCGCCCCCGCCGCATCGTCGAAGAAAAAGCGGGTAAAACTGAACTCGCCCCGGCCCGAGCTGAATTTACTCCGCCAGTACGCATCACTGTGAAGCTCCGCTTCAAGACACTGCACCCGCGCCCCCGCCTCTGCAATTTTCTTGCGGTGCGCGTAAAGAAGGGAGAGCTCAGCCTGTACCTGCTCACGCTCATCCTGACCACTCATTCCCTGGGCTGCGAGACTCTGCCGCAGAGCGTTCAAGTCGTCCCGTTGCGACTTCACGTCCGATGCCTTGGAGGCGTTCGTAGCCGCCAGGGCAGTCATGGCCGCACCGCCCGGAAAATTGAAGGTCGCATAACAAGCTGCCGCCAGGCCGGAATACACAGCAGCTTTGGTCAGTAGATCGTCCCGTTCATCGGATAAATCCGCAGCCCGGCTGCGGGCATGCCCGGTCACTCCGGCAAACAATAGCTTCCCGAGATCCTCCACAGCCGCTCGGCTGAGACAGCTGACAGACGGATCCGGCTGCAGTTCGACCAGCACCGAATAAAACCGGTACATCCGCCGACGGCGCGGATCCTTCAGAAGTGCAGCATGGGCCTGCTCAGCGCGGCCTCCGAGATAGGTAGCATCGGAGCTGCCGAGTTTCCGGGTCAACTTACGGTAACTCTGATTACCCGTACAGTAGCCCGGGTCGAGCACACTGGAATCCTTATGATACAGGGCCAGGGCACACTGCTTTAGGAACTCATCACCCCTGCCGGCCTTGTACAGCTGTTGCAGTTCCGCCGCCCAGAGCGCAGCGTCCTGCTGCAGCTGCTCCGGAGCATCCTGATATTCTTCGACTACTGGTGCTTCCGGCAGGCTCTCATAGTTGCACTGATCCAGCCTCTCAAAATCCAGAGATGCCGGACTCTCGCCCTCGAGTGCAGGCACCAGCCGGACAAGACTCGCCTGCAGTTCTGCGTATAACTCTGTTTTAATGCGGCGGTCTGTACTGCAGCGCTCTGCAAGAAAGTCTTCACTCTGTTCGAGCTGGTCCAGAACCTGCTGCAGCCCGGCGGACCGGTGCAGCAAATCCAGTTTCTGCAGTGCCGCCTGCGAACAGCCGGCTTGGTCGAGCAGTTCCGAGATCTTCGCCTGCGTCCCTTCCAGCTCTTCCCGCAGTGCGTCGAGTTCGTCCCGGTTGCTCTGCAGCTTCGACTCCAGAAAGGACTCCAGCGCCGGACTGGTCTGCTGCTGCAGGAGCTGTTCACGGGTCACAATCTCCTCCTTTAGAAGCTGGGGTTCGGCATTCAGAAGCACTCGCGGAAGGTCCTGCCCCGGTTTTACCAGGCTGCTCCAGGCAGACTGCAGCTCCTCAAGCCGCGTCTGTTCTCTTTCGCGCACTTCACTCCAGTATGCGGACTCTTCATCCAGGTAAAGCTTCAACTCAGCCTCTGCGAGCATTGCCTGCGAATGCCGAAAGGCTGACGCAAGTCGGCAGTAAAGGCCGCCAGCCTCCTGCGATTTCTGCTGCAGATCCGTCCGCAGCGCCTCGAACTCCTGCTTCCAGCCTGCGGACTGCTGCCGGCCCTTGTGACGCCAAAACTCTAGCCCCTGTTGGTATTGACTGCGAAGCTCTGTCAGCCTTTCAGTATACCCCTCTTCAACCTGCACATACTCCTGTTTGATTGCGCGCAGTTCATTGCGGTACCGTGACTCCATTTTCCGTTCCCAGACTTCTCTTTGGTCGAGCAGCCGGTACTCTCCCTGCTTCCAGCGCGACAAGCCCGCCAGTCGGTCCTCCCGGCCGGGAGTATATCCCGCCAACTCAAGCTCCGAATTGACCTGCTGCAGCAGTGTGGTCACCCCGTCTCCGTTCTCCTGCAGCTCTCTCCCGGAGGGGCCGTTGGCCTGCAGATAGCGGCTGATGTACAACTCGGTCATCTGTTCGAAGCTGTGCAGATACTCCTCCCGGCGCTTCTCCCTGAAGGCCTGGATCTGCCCGGCCTTCAACTCCGCACCATTGCCGTGCGGCCCTGCAGGCGCCTGTCGCTGGCGAAGCTGCTGCAACGCCTGCTGCGCTCCCTGGTGCGACAGCGGACCGGCCAGACTGCTCATTTTCTGCCGGAACTCCTGCAGCAGGCGGTGCTCCTCCCCGGGTACAGCGGCACTCATCCGGCCGCTGTATATCCGGCTCTGCTCCTGCAGCTGCCGCAGGTAACTGTGGAGAACTCCCTCCCCTTCCAGCGGATCAGCGGCACCCACACCGCCCAATCCACTCAGAAATAGACCGCAGAATAGCACCGCGATCTTAGAATAATTATTTTTCATGTGTGCCTCCTCAAAATGGTAGACAGGACCACTCGATGCGCTGCTTCAACTCTGACAAAAAAAAAATCAGAATCGCTGTTTTTTTCTCTGTACCCAATGAAAGGAGGCAGGCGGTATGCAAAACCGTATTAAGAAACTACTGGCCGGCAGCTGCATGTGGATGCTGCTCGGTTGCAGTCAGGGCTGTTCAGCCGATTCTAATCGGGTTCGAACGGATCCGCCGGGTAAAGCCGTCTCTGCCCAGGTTCTGCAAGACGGAAAACGGCAGTTTTTCGCCGGCCACTACGATGCTGCCCTGAAAACTTGGGCTCAGGTGGAAACACCCTTTCCCTTCAGCTTTTCGGTCGACACATGGCGGGCCAGGGCACTACTAGTGAAGCAGGAGGCTGACCGCGCATATGAACTGCTGAATCCGTACCTGCAGCTGATTCCCGGACATCCTGAGCTCCTGCTGCTGCTCGGAAAGAGCCAGTTCGAGCGCGGCAACTACGCCGCGGCGGTTGAACTGCTGGAACAGGGGGCCGCCTGTGTTCATGGCGTGGCTGGTGTGTACCTCACCCGCGCGGAGATGTTTTATCAGATCGGCTTACACAGCCGGGCCGGAAGCTACCGCCGAATCGCCCAGAGACTGCTCCAGATAGAAGACGGGAATGATGAATCGGATGCGCGGCAGTAACCTGCGGTTCCATCTGTGGCTCCTGCTGATACTGCTCTGGTCTGGACTGCCTCCCGGCTTCGGCACTCCGGCCTTCCGGCTCACCGTCGAGCAGGTAGTACACCGGGCCCGGAATTCCGAGCCCCGTCTGCAGCAGCTGCACCAGCATCTGGTCCGGCTGCGCGAAAAAACCTCGCCAAGAGTGCGATCTCGGTTTCCGCGGCTGTTCCTCGAATACACCGGCAGCGAGAGCTACGACTGGAACAGTCCCTACCGGCGGATGCATCGCCTCGGGGCGGGATTCGAAATAGAATTAACCGACGGAGGCGCTTCGTGGTACCGGTCACGGGAGTTACAACGCCAGATTGAACGGACCCAGCTGCAGGTCCGTCAGCTGCAGCAGAGGCTTACCCTGGAGATGGTGCAGCTCTGCTCGCAAATTTTCTATCACCAAAGAGCTGCCGGCTTACTACGCGAGAATCTGCAGTTTTGCCGGCGGCTGCAAGCCACTGCGGAGCAACGCAAGCTCTCGGGAAGCATCAGTTCCCAGGCTTACCACCGGATTCGCCTCAGAACTCAGTCGAAAGCCCTCGATCTACGGACGGAGCAGCTCGAGCTGCAGCAGCTGAACTGGCAACTAAAGCTGAGGCTGCGCGAGGACCGGCGGATAGAGCTATCCGGAGCCCTTCCCGAGCGCCCGGGAGCGTGGCAAGGGATACTCGAGAAAATCGACAGCAAAACCTGCCGGGCCCGGGCACAGCGCTGTTCACTTGAACCGGCGCGGGCCCGTTTAGACAGCCGTAAGGCCGACGACCAACGTTCCCTGCAGCTGCGCAGTCTCTGTCCGGCAGTAAGCGTCTACTCCCGGATCGATTTCAGCGGTTCCGCTTTTCCGCCCGGCCAGCCGACGCTGAGTTTCGGCCTTAAGATCAGCACCGGTGCAGGACCAGTGCTTCTGTCGGCAGAGGAGTCGGCCAGCCGCTCCACCTATTCACACCAACATGCACCTGCCATTCAGGCAGAGATCGACCTCGCCCGGGAACCGCATTCGGCGTATCGGGAAGCCGCAGAACGGCTGGAGTACAGCCGCCGCGAACTGGACTACACAGTCGCAATGGCCGGGGAACAGGCGGAACAGCTTTACAGTGAGAATACGCACCTCCTAAAACTGCTGCAGAACCAAACCGCCCGACTCGCGCTTTACGAGCGGAAGTTAGACCTTACTACACAGAAATTCCGTTACGGCAGTGCAGGTTTTGAGAAGCTGGTGGAAAGCCGGGAAGAGTATACGGAACAGATGCTCGAGCTGCTGCAGCTGAAAGTTCGCTGCATACTCACGATCTGCAGATTGCTGCAGCACTGTGTGATGCCTGAAGGGCTCACGACCCTGATAAAACTGTTTAATTCGCACATCGGGAGGTCTCCGGATGACAGCAGTTGAAGCAGCCCCACGCAGGCTTCTCATTAATATATGTATTCTCTTCAGTGCACTGTACTGCAGCGGCTGCAGCCGGACCAGCTGCATAGCCGACGACACTGCACCTCCGGAGGTTGGTGCGGCGGTACCGGTGCGCACCTGCGCGCCGCGGCAGCAGGAATACACACCGAGCGTTGCTTTCCCCGGTTCAGTAATCACCCTGCACAGCCGAGACATCTGCAGTCCAGTTGAAGGATTTCTTCTGCATAAGCGTGTCCGTGAAGGAGAGCGAGTCGAGAGGGGGCAAGTCTTAATGAAGATCTGCACCCGGCAGCTCGAACAGCAGTACGATCTGTTGCAGGTCGAACTCTCACGGCTGAAGCTGGACCTACGCCGGGCACACTACAATAAAGAGAATGAACTCCGGCACATCAAACGGCAGTTTCTACAAATTGAAGGGCTTTCAGCCAAACTGAACTACGCCGCTGAACTCTGCAGGCATGCTGAGCGAGAGTACCACAATGCCCAGGAGCTCTGCTCCGCCGGCGGAATCTCAGACGAGGCGCTGGAGGATTATCGTTTGACCTGTCAGCGGCGGTATGCCGACCGGGAAGACCTGCGCCGTCAGCTGCAGGCCACGCGATTAGCACTGCAGACCCGGATAGCAGGACCTGACTTCCCTGCGGAGAACCCGCC
>CAZAMY010000125.1:0-6864 GCA_964485995.1 uncultured Sediminispirochaeta sp. | reverse complement strand
TGTTTTTTATTGTGAGGCGGTTTATCTGTATCGGCGAAAACATCGCAGTATAAGGATGCAGATCGGCTGTCATCTTGCCCGATTTTAATTTCTCTTCATCCTCATACCAGGTTCCGAAGGAATCGGAGAGGGCGCGTATCCGCTGTTGGTTTCTACTCATCTTCTGTCTCCTTGTGAAGCAGTCGAACTATAGTAGCATGAAGACCGTGACCGGGCCATTGGAAAACGGCGCAGAACTGAACCGACCCGTTCGAGCCGGTTTCAACTCCCGGCCGCTTGCATTCAATTATCTACCACTTATGATTAATTATAGAAGCAAGTAAGCGTATAGGAGATGTAAGTATGTTGAAAAAACCAATAGTTCTTATTGTGTGTATCTGCTTTCTCGCGGGCACAGGATTTGCCCAAAATACAAATCAGATTGCAGTGACATCGGCCCACCATCTGGCAACCGATGCCGCAGTTGAAATACTCCGCAGCGGCGGTAACGCCGCAGATGCTGCCTTTACCACAGCCGCCGTACTGTCGGTTGTACAGCCGTGGTTTTCGAGTGTGATGGGAGGGGGTACCTGGGGGCTGTACTATCAGGCATCGAGTGGCCGTATTCGCGCTCTGGACGGGGTCGGTACTGCCGCGAGTGGTGCAACTCCCGAGTTTTTTTCCAACTCAAATAATGCGAGCAGCAGCGGAATGCATCAGGCGATTGTGCCGGGGGCATGGGCCGGATGGATGGAGTGGCTGAAAGCCTATGGGAAAAAGCCGCTGGATGAACTCCTGCAACCCGCTATCGATATAGCCGAGGATGGCTACGTGGTATACCGGGAAATGGCGGAATGGCTGCAGCGTGGAGAGGATAATATCAGAAGATGGCCCTACAGCCGGGAGATCTACGTGCGGAACGGGAGATTGCTTGGCCGGGGCGATACAGTACGGCAGCCGCAAATGGCAGACACCTTCCGGCGGATGCAGCAGGTCTATCGTCAAAACCTTAGACGGGGGCATAAAGCGGCCCTAAACGCTGCAAACGATTACTTTTATCGCGGGCCCATCGCGGAAGGGATCGTGGAATATTCGAAAGCCCATGGAGGTCTATTCGAGTTGTCCGATTTCACCGAATTCCGAACCGGTTTGGTGGAGCCTCTATCAATCGACTATCGAGGAATCGAGGTGTATCAGAATCCTCCCAACAGCCAGGGTATTACCATGCTGATAGCACTCAATATACTCGCAGGATACGATTTTTCCGATCTTTCTGAAAACTCCCCCGAAGCGGTTCACCTGCAGGTCGAGGCGCTGAAAGTGGCCCATGCAGCGAAGCACCGCCATGTGGGCGATCCGGCTTTCATAGACGTACCGGTACACACACTGCTTTCTGAAGGGTTTAGCCGGGCAGCCCGCGACCTCATCAGCACGGATAATGTGCTCACCTGGCCGTTTCCAAGGATCATCGATGAACTGGAACGAAGCAATACCACCACCTACTCCATTATTGACCAAGAGGGGAATGGAGCAGCAATCACTACCTCGTTGGGAGCACAGTTCCTTGTGGCCGGGCCGAGCGGCGTGCACATCAACAACCGGATGCGCATGTTCAATTATTCGCGCGGCCTTCCGAACACGGTGCAGCCGGGGAAAAAGGTGCGCCATACCAGCAACCCGTATATCGCCCTGCGGAACGGCCGGCTGTACATGCTGGGGGGCAATACCGGGGTAGATACCCAGCCGCAGGGACAGGTGCAGCAATTCATCAATGTAGTGGAGTTCGGTTTGACAGCTCAGGAGGCGGTCTCCCATCCTCGCTTTGTAACCCGGGCATTTCCGGCCGGACAGTGGCCCTTCCGGGCCGACAACGACCTCGGCTTGGAGGCGTCGACCCCGAGAAATCTGCGGAACGCCTTGGCGCGTATGGGCCATAACA
Organism: uncultured Sediminispirochaeta sp.; assembly: GCA_964485995.1. Taxonomy (GTDB): domain Bacteria; phylum Spirochaetota; class Spirochaetia; order DSM-16054; family Sediminispirochaetaceae; genus DSBN01. Next base: position 4,946 of record CAZAMY010000125.1, on the reverse strand, counting down.
TTGCATCGAACGGGATCTGGGGCGATGCCCAGATGATCGTAATCGATCCGGCGACCGGGCGTATGGAAACGGGGACCGATCCCCGCGGCGGTGTCGGAAAAGGTGTGGTTGAATAATGCTACGTAATACCCTGCTCACGAGTGTGTGTATCCTATCCATTATTTTACTGTCCGCATGCGGTCAGGATGCTGCCGACAGTTCTATGAGCCCCGAAGCGGGGCAGTCAGAAGTCCCGGAGGCACAGGAGAGTGCACCCGCTCTCACCTATGAAAACTTTGACGCTGATTCTGTTTCAGTAGAAATACCTGTCTCACTTCTGGGCTACCGCAACCCCTTCGAACTCGAAGAGAGCTCGCTGTCATTTCAGCGCGGCAGTAACACTCCGGCCGAAGGGAGCCGGATGGCGGTAACCGCCCGCGACCCGGTCGCCGCCCGGGTCGGCATGCGGGTACTGCAGGCCGGCGGGAACGCTGCCGATGCGGCCTTTGCCCTGGCGGCGGCAATTAGTGTACGGGAACCCTATTTCTCGCATATGCTGGGAGGCGGCACCTGGGCGCTTTTTCGGGAAGCTGACGGGGGAATCATCACAGCCGTTGACGGATCCGGTACAATCGGAAGTCTGGCCAAGCCCGAGTTTTTCAAAGACCCTGCCAACCTGCGCGAATACGGGATGGAATGGTCGATTGTACCCGGTTCATGGGCCGCCTGGCTCTTGTGGCTAGAAGAGTTCGGGACCATGGAACTCGATACCCTGCTTGCGCCGGCCGTCGATCTAGCCCGCAACGGGATTTCGGCTAATCGTACGCTGGTCGCCTGGATAAGCCGGCAGAAAGAGTCGATTGCCTCCCGGCCGGCAACCGCGGCAATCTTTCTGCCCCACGGTGAGGTACCGGAAGTAGGACAAATTATCTATCAGGAAAATCTGGCGAAAACACTGGGCATGATAATTGCCGCCTACCGGCGTTCACGTCCGGACGGCCGGTCGGCAGCCTTCGCGGCTGCCAAGGAGATCTACTACAACGGGGCGATCGGACGGGCTATCGTGGAGCACGCCCAGGGAAACCGGGGGAGTCTGACAGAGAATGATTTCAGCGAGTATTCGGCCGAACTCCGTGATCCGCTGCAAACCACATATCACGAGTGGCAGATGTACAATCCCCCTCCCAATAGCCAGGGTATCGTAATGCCCCTGGCGCTCAACATTTTAGAGAACTTCGAGCTTGCCGAAATGGATTGGAACCAGGCGGAGACAATTCATCTGGTGGCCGAAGCGATGAACCTGGCCCACATCGATAAGCATCACTATGTAGGTGATCCGGAGTATGTCGATATTCCGCTGGATACCCTGCTGAGCGATGAATATGCCCGTCGTCAGGCCGAGCGAATAGATCCTCAAGATGCGATTGAATGGCCGGCCCCAGGTGGATTGGAGGCCCACGAAGGCTTCACTACAACCTTCTCGGTCTACGATAAAGCGGGAAACGGGGCGGCGATAACAACATCCACCGGAGCACAGTTTGTCGTAGCCGGTAAAACCGGTATTCTGATAAACCAGAGGTTGAAAAATGTATTCTATGAGGAGAATAATCCGAATTTCCTCGAGCCCGGTCGAAGAGTCCGGCATACAGTCAATCCCTATATCGCGGAACTGCCCGGCCGGAAAATCGTGCTGGGCGGCAATACCGGCTATGACACACAACCGCAGGGGCAAATCCAGCAATTTCTGCATATCGCGCAGTTTTCCGCCAACGCACAAGAGGCCGTCAGTCGGCCGCGGTTTATAGTGCATTCATTCCCGGATATCACCTACCCGCACCCAGCCCGTAACGAGCTGGCCCTCGAATGGGGGTACGATCAGGCAACGGTCACAGCATTGGAGGCCCGGGGCCATCAGATAAGCCGCGGCGCAATTTTCGGCAACGCTAATCTCATTCTCATTGACCTGGAAACCGGAAATATAGAAGCCGGAGCCGACCCGCGGGGAGAGAACCTGGCAATTGTAGAGTAAAGGGGAGCGCATTGCCAGCCGCCACAGAATACAGTACATTGAGTACAGCAAAGCAAAATACAAACTAAGAGGAGCAGAAATAATGAGCACACAGAAATGGGATAATCCCCCGCAGATGCAGATAGACACGGACGCGCAGTACCTCGCAGTCCTTAAAACCAGCAAAGGCGATATAGAGCTGCAGCTGTTTCCCGAACATGCCCCGAAAACGGTGAACAACTTCGTGTTTCTCGCCGAGCAGTCCTTCTACGACGGGGTTCTCTTCCACCGGGTTATCGACAACTTTATGGTACAGACCGGCGACCCGACCGGAACCGGCCGCGGCGGTCCGGGGTATCGCTTTGAAGATGAGACCAAGGGCAATCCGCTAAAACACGAGGCCAAGGTAGCATCCATGGCCAATGCCGGACCGAACACCAACGGCAGCCAGTTTTTTATTACCCATGCCCCACAACCCCATTTGAATGGAAAACACACCGTTTTCGGCAAGGTGACTAAGGGCGCCGAGGTGGTGGATAAGATCGACCAGGGCGACCGCATCGATAAAATCGAAATCCGCAAATCATAATCTGAGTGTATGAACAGTATTCACGACCCGCGACCGGCCGGCGACTTTGATCTGCTGACTCCCGAAACCGTCCTTAAGGCGGTGGAGGGAGCCTACGGGCTGCGCCTGGACGGCAACATTATCCAGTACAACAGCTACATCAACCGGGTGTATGAACTGCATGCAGAGGACGGGCCGGCGTATATGGTCAAGTTCTATCGCCCCGGCCGCTGGAGTGAGGATGCGATCCTCGAAGAGCACCGTTTTATACAGGACTGCGTGGAAATCGACATACCCACTGTTGCGCCGCTGCCCGATGCCGACGGCGATACACTGGCGGTGATGGAGGTGGTGGATCCGGCCCGGGGGGATTCGACCCGGTCGGATTCGGAGAGAGCCGGTCATGAGGTCGACGAGCTGCAGGAGTACTATTTTGCCCTGTTTCCTAAGAAAGGCGGACGCAATTTCGATGCCGAGAGCGAGGAGGACTGGCTGCGGCTGGGGGCCCTGGTGGGGCGCATGCATACGGCCGCCCGCCGCAGCGGCGCCGAACACCGCCAGTACTGCCTGCCCGGCCCGATTATAGAACAGTGTCTGCAGGAACTGGACGAAGGCAATGCGGTGCACCCTGAACACCGGCCGGAGTTCTTCGAGCTGGCCGGTGAAATCCGGCGCCGAATAGAACCCCTGTTCGAAGACATCCCCCTGCAGAGGGTCCACGGCGACTGCCACCGCGGCAACATTCTAGAGCGGCCCGGAGAGGGGCTGCTGCTGATCGACTTCGACGACATGATGGTCGGCCCGGCCATCCAGGACTTGTGGCTGCTGCTGCCCTCGCGGGTGGATGACTGCCCGCAGGAGTTCAACCTGATCGCAGAGGGCTACGAGCAGTTCCTGCCCTTCGACTACTCCCAAAAACGCCTGATAGAGCCGCTGCGGGCCATGCGCATGCTCTACTACCTGGCCTGGTCGGCCCGCCAGCGCAACGACCGCCGCTTCAGGGCCGAACACCCCCACTGGGGCAGCAGCGCCTTCTGGAGCAAAGAGATCGAGGACCTGCGCGACCAGCTGCAGTATTGCGGCGAGTAGTACTTTACAGATGTTCAGTAGAAGTTGCGACGTCGCAACTTTTTAGTGTTGTCCTGGGTCTAACACGGCCTCTCGTAGCATTAAATTAACAAATATGTTAATATAGCGCAATGAAATTTGAAAGCCTGTTAAAACTTGCCACGGAGCTGCATTGCTTTTCAGCAGGTATGCTGACCGCCGGGGAAAATATCGAACACGTACGGGTCCAACTCAATAGGTGGGTAAAGAGTGGAAAAGTCGTTCGGCTCAAGAAGGGATGGTATACTCTGGCCAAACCGTATAGAAGGGTGAGACTCTCTATGCCGGTAATCGCCTGCACAATCAAACCTGGATCTTATGTCAGTCTGCAGTCGGCTTTATCACACTATGGGCTTATCCCGGAACATGTACCGGAAACAGTGTGTATAACCACCGGACGCCCTCAACTTATCCACACGCCATTCGGGCGAATTCGCTATCGCCATCTAAAACAAAAGGCCTTCTGGGGTTTTGAGGAAATCAGTTATGGCGCACAATCCGCCTTTATTGCCCTCCCCGAAAAAGCGCTGCTTGATCTTTTCTACTTTACTCCCGGCAGCATTGACGCTCACTATGTAAGCGAGCTCAGACTCCAAAATCCGGACAAGCTTCGGTTAGATGTACTGGCACACATGGCCGAACGCTATGACAGCCGGCAGCTTGCTCAGGTACCAGCCCTCCTTCGAGCACATAGGGAAAAGGAGTAAAGCAATGAAAGATCGGTTACGGCAACTACTTCGAGAACACACTACCAACACTCACACAACTGCCGCAGCAAGTTTATTGGTAAGGGAGTACCTCCAGGCACGGATACTTGAAATGCTGCAGCGGCTTGGGGCATTTCAATACATGGCAGTTATTGGCGGTACCGCACTCCGGTTTCTTTATCAGTTGCCCAGGTTTTCCGAAGACCTTGATTTTTCAATCAAAGCGTCGGACAGTAAGGAAAACACACCCACTGAAAACTTTTTACAAAAAGAATTCGCTCGGTTGACGACCGGAATAAAACGTGGCTTTGAAAGCGAAACTTACAATGTGGATATCCGTTCCCGTTCGGAAGGTGTTGTTCAGTCGGCCTTTATCGGCTTCCCCGGCCTTCCGTATGAACTCGGCCTATTAGGGCACAGAGAACAGAAATTGTCAGTTAAAGTTGAAATAGATACCAATCCTCCTGAACATGCCGGAACTCAGACATCTGTAGTTCGGCGACATGTACTTCTTCACCTTCTGCATTATGACAAATCAAGTCTTCTATCCGGTAAGTTACACGCTCTTATTCAACGC
>CAZAMY010000124.1:4092-6875 GCA_964485995.1 uncultured Sediminispirochaeta sp. | reverse complement strand
AATAGAAGATAATCGAATCGATGTATTCAAGACCGGCCTCAGTAACATGGAACATATTGTCGGTCTTCCGGTATATATTTCCGATCTAGCCGATCAGATCAGACTCATGGATATCGAGACGCTCATCAGCGATTTCGAACCCTTTTTACCTAAGGCTGCGCGGAAAGTCGGAATACCGATCATACAGCTGAACCATCCGGCTGTAGTGCTGCGGAATGTCGCATTTTCGGCCGATGCCCTGCTGGCAAAGGTTATTTCCACCTCTATGATGGGTGAGTATGATGTGCGGATAATATCCTCGTTTTATAATGGTGATATCGGCCCGATTATGCGAAAGGAGATCCGTCAGGCCGTCCCCGCCACCGGGGACTACTTTGTGGTGTACCTACATGAGTCGATGCGTGAAAATGTCTTGAGTGAGCTCGACCGGCTGAACTCGGTCAAATACAAAGTGTTTCCTAATGCCGGAGAGGACTTCGTAAGCGCTCTGGCTGGTGCCCGGGGAGTGATCACCAATGCCGGTCATCAACTGCTGAGTGAAACCCTGCATTTGAAGAAGCCGGTGCTCACCCTGCCCTTTAAAGGTCAGTTCGAACAAACATTGAATGCAGCTATGCTGCAGAAGGCCGGACGCGGTATAGTCGGCTCTATGGAGACGATTCGCAACTCGATTGCAGACTACATGGATTTTACCGCAGAGTTCGACCCGTACAGAGAGCCTATACACACCGGCACCCACTTCTGTCTGCAGGATGATTCCCAAAAGGCACTAAGCCTGCTGCGATACCATCTTCATAAACGTGAAAGGGTCTCTTAAAACCCCCGCCTTCACACTACTCCCCTGAGCTGCTCGTACGATTGTACTAAGCCGCATTTTTCCCTATACTTGGAGTGGGGGCAGTAGTGCATAGCTTTGAACGAATAGAAACCGAGGTTTTCAAATCCGGCCAGACGGCGCGTCGTCAACAGAAAGAGGTTGTACGCAGCTACAAAGCAGATGGTTCGGTTCTGACTGAAGTCGACCTGGCAATCGAAAAGCAACTGACCACAGTTATAAAATCGGAATTCCCCGACGCCAACATAGTCAGCGAAGAGTATCCCACCGAGTTCCGGTCGGGACGTGATTATACCTTTACTATTGATCCGATCGACGGGACCGACACCTTCAGTCAGGGCATGCCGGGCTGGTGTGTTGCAGTTGGTATTTTGGACAGCGAGCTGGAGCCAATCGGCGGCATTGTCGCGGCTCCTCGCTGGGGGAGTGATCCGGACAGCGGTTTATTTCTGCGAGTGCTGCCGGGCGGGTCGCTCAAAATGGACGGTATGCCGATCCATTCAGTATCTGGGAATAAAATTGACGGATCTCAGCTCATGGTCGGTTCAAAAGTCCATCGAAAATATGACTTCTCTACATTTCCGGGAAAGGTCAGGAGTATCGGGAGCTCGATTTTACATATCATCAGCCCGCTGATACATCCGATTGTCCTGGGAGCCTTCATTCCACCGGCCTACATCTGGGATATAGCTGCGGCCCACGGCATTGTACGCCAGCAGTCATTTGTGTTGGAATATATGAACGGGAATCCGGTTCAATATGCCACCTTGGTGCACCGCCAGACGGCAGCGCACCACATGGTATGCGGGTCCACCCAGAACATTGGAAATATTAAGAAACACCTCTCGCTTCTAAAACAGGGAAGTACTGACTGAAAGGTGTTCGTAATGTTTGAACATGTACTTCCCCAGATATACGAAGGGTGTATCCAGAGCCGCTACAATCCATTTGAGTAGATAAGTTGTGATCATGATCTCTAGCACTACTCCGGTGGAGAACACTCCATAAAAAGCGATCAGTGTGAATAGAACCGAATCAAGGAGTTGACTGACCATTGTGGAGAGGTTGTTGCGCAGCCAGAGATGCTTGGTCTGCGGCCACTTCTTTTTCCAGAAATGAAACGCCCAGATATCATGACTCTGGGAGATTCCGTACGCTACTAGGCTTGCCAACATAATCCGCGGCAGAAAACCGAAGATCGTAGACAGGCTCTCATGCGCAAAATCTTCACTCGATGGTTCGAAGAAGAGGGCCAGATTCATCAACAGAGTAAACATGATCAGGGCGAAAAAGCCGATAATTACCGCACGCCCGGCTTCTTTCTTCCCGTAATTCTCGCTGAGAATATCGGTTACCAAGAAGCTGGAGGCATATACGATATTTCCCAGAGTGGCGGTGATACCGAATAGTTCAATTGTTTTGGTAACCTGTACATTGGCCACCATTACGGCTACCGGTATCCAGATAAACAGTCCCAGACGTCCCCAGATTCTATAGGCTAAAAGGATTGCTGCGAAGTTCACCAAAAGAAGTATCAACCATAGCAATTCATTTATCATTAAATCTCCTCTAGAGCAGTCTTTAGATTCTCAAACAATCCGGCTTCACTGCGAAGCTGTTTCAGAAGTTTGGAGAGTACCCGGCTGTGCGCCTGGTCGGGAGTAATGCCGCCGTCTTTCACAAAGTCGCTTTCATAGCTGTAGACTGTACGGCCGTCGTATTCAAGGCTGACCACCGCCCAGGCTTTAGCCATATCCGGGGCATCCTCTATATACTTGGGATAATCCTCTACAAACAGATCAACCTTCAGATTATAGCCGCCGGGAATTTCCCGCGGAGAAAACTCGAAGGGCAGTTGACGGTCGGAGAAAAGCGCTCTCACTTCGCCTTCGACCGAACGCTCGACTTGACTGTTCCGCACTTCGACTATCAGCCCGGCATTTATCAG
>CAZAMY010000124.1:0-3992 GCA_964485995.1 uncultured Sediminispirochaeta sp. | reverse complement strand
TGAGTTTGAATCGAATTGAGTACGAGGTCGCTGAGGTTTCCGCTTTTACCGGCGATGGAGCCTTTGAGATCCTGGCCGAATGTAGCTTCTCTTATCAGATCGTAACTGCGCTGCAGGCGCTCTATCCTGGTTGTGAGTAAGGATGAGCGGTCGTTCAGGATGGGTTCCAGTAAATCCCTTACCCGTCCGACCACCTCGTTGCGGCGGGCTTCCTGAATCGCCTGCCACTTGGCCTTACTGAGCCGCACATATACCCAGTATCCGCTGGACCGGCAGTAATAGGTATCGACTGTCTCGATCTCCTGAAGATTGGTTTCTACCGATTGATTTACGAGTTCTTCGACCTGTTGAGAAAAGCCTCCGCCGCTGCTGTCGGCGGTTTTTATCTGCAATTCGCTGGAAATCTGGGTAGAGATACGGGCAGCTAAATCGGCGCGCGCCCGCGCTTCGGCCACGGGACGATCATCAGCCTGGTTTCCGGAGTCGGCCGACCCGACTCCGACGTAGTACCCCGACTGCTCGGGATTCCGCATCCAGTCCGGCTCAGGCGGACATTCGGGGGCGGTGGCACACGCGGAGAAACCCAAAGTGAATACCACCAATACTGCCGTGACCGCGGCGCATTTCAGCACCATTTTTGTTTTCATACCGCACACTCCAATTTCAAAGCAAAGTAATAATTATTTTGGACACACAGCTAAGCTGTAATAAGTATTCCCGTCTTTCGAAACCCAGCGGTCGACCACATAAAAGCCCTTCACGATAGTGTCGGTGATTTCGAGGTTCAACTGCTGATAGGCGCTTCCCTGGTACTCCACTTCTATGTCGTCCCGCTTTTGTTTCACTTCTACATCCCGCTGCTTAGCCAAGGCGGCCATGGCTTGTCGATCAGACTGCATGAAGGACTCGGCAATAAACATATGCCGTTGAGCGGTACCGACAGCGGTAATATAGCCCTCATACGAAGGCAGATTGGTAAACCATTCGGGTACTGCGTGCTTCACTTCATTCGGCACCTTGAAACTGGGGAGAGTTTCTCCCTTCAATACTCCATTAAAATAGGAGCCTTCAACATCACGGTAATGGCTTGTTATCTCGACCCTATCGAGCATCGACTGTACAAGCTCTTTATCTACCTCGACATCTACCTCTTCGCGGTACCCCATATCCCGATTGTTGCTCTGGGTCATAAACTTGGCAGTTACCGAGACCTGCGTATAAATAGCTGCCTGCCGTGCCAGCAACATAAGTCCCATCCTATATTCATTCTCGCGCTCAGCCATCCGGGGCACTGCCACGAAAAAAACCGGTTTGCCATTCTTCGGCGTAGTAGTAAGTACCTTCCGGAGGGGCTCTTCTGTAAAATCTATCTGTCCGGCTACCTCGATTACAGGCGGCCTCTCCGAACTCCCAGGATCCGGGCTCTCCTTCTCCGGTCCGGAAGAGTCATTCACAATTGCATTCGAGTTTTCGGTTCCAGGGAAACTGGTACACGATGTCATCAGGATAAATACAAAGAAACCGATGACCAGTTGCTTTGCAATCTGTATGGATCTAAGCAGCATGCGTTACTCTCTTTGGTAGTGATATCAGTGAATTTGAGTATACCAAACATCGAGGACAATTTCTATTGATAAATGGCTGTTGCTGTGATTAGAGTGAGAAAAGGGTCGTTTAGCACAAACTAAACGACCCCAGATAGCGTTCGTATAAGTGATACGAAGTGCTTTTATTCACACCCTTCATATCTACACTTAAAGAGTGCTTAAGAAAGGAAGTTGCAGAGATTAATCTCCCTTAACCGGCTGCGATTTGGTCGGATTGTTCTCGGTTTCATACTGAAGCTGTTCAAGCGCTTGAGCGGCTTTGAACTCAGCAAACGCTGCGCCTTCATTTCGTTCGAAACTCTCGGCAGCTTCCTCAAAGGAACCGAGCAGACTCTCTTTGCTATAGACCATGAGTATCCACACACCGCCGTCTTCCATGGGAGCACGCTGCTTGGTAATGGCCCCGCTGAGGGTGGTATCGGTTACCTGACGGGTAATGGTTTCTGCAAACTCAATCACCTGAGTATCATCACCGACTCCAGATTCCTGTGCGTAAGAGGTTACTGCGCTCTTGATCTGAGCTTCAATCTGGTTAGCAATATCGGCCCGAGCGTTCGCTTCGGCAACTTTGATCGAAAGCGGCAGAGTTGACTGCTGGGCATAACCAACGCCGTAGATGGCATCGGTGGCAACCGGCGGATTCAGTACGAAATCGGGAAGATTCGAGGTATCAGTTTGCTCCTGCTTTGGCTGCTGAGGTGCGCTTTCTTTGCCACCGGCACAGGAAAACAGCAATGCCGCAGCAATAACAACGGTAATCAGCAAAACACTCTTTTTCATAATACAACTCCTAATTAAGGTTTCTAGTTTACAGAGAAAGAGTAACCCTAATACGGTGAGTTTTCAAGTTTTTTGAATCTTTTTTATAAAAAATCCCATTTTCATTCTCTGTATCAAGTTCATTTATAGAAGCAATTCTCATTTTGAAGTGTTGACATCAACACTTCAAAATGAGAATGCCTCCAACCGTTAGAAAATGAATTTTTTCCTAAGTAAATGAAGCAAATTCTCAGTTTGGAAGTGAGGAGACTTCTAAACTGAGAATTGCTAGCATAGAAGGGCTTTGACAGCATCAGTAAGGTTGTGTATATTTAATTATGGCCAGGACAAAAACTTACTATTATCTTATAGACAAACTGAACACCTCCAACGCAGGCACCCTGAAAAAAGCACTGCAAACCGTCGATTCAATCAAGAGCATAACGATTCGTCCGAATGAAGGATTATTAGAACTCATCTCCACGAGAAATCCGGAAGACTCGGTCAAGATTGCCTGTGATATTGCCGGAACCCAATTCAGAGTACGGGTTAAAGGGCGACAGTAAACGCTCTTAGAAATCTACACCGCTGTATCTCGACACAAGTTCCCAACCATATTCGCGTGCCTGGTCGGTAAGCGCAGCAACTACAGCTTCTCGGGCCACTAGTAGTAAGGTTCCGTGATATTCTGTAAGCAGCATTCTAAGCGCAGGCAGATGCCCGCCCCCCTCCATTTCGAGCGGACCGACTTCATCGAGACAGAGAAGATCACAACCGAGACCTGCCGCGAGCACCTTCTTTGTGAACTCCAAACCTGACTCGAGGATATAAAAGCGACCGACTCGCTGCAACCGCTCGTGAGGGTCCGGAGTGGCCTCTGCACTTCTTACCAGTGCGGTCTGCGCGCCGGTTCTCACATCGCGTACATCATACCCGGATTTGCGCCCCCCCGCATATAATGCCTCAGCAGTTACACCACCGACACACAGCCCCTGCTGTTCATAGTACTCTATAAGATGGTGCAGATAAGTGGTTTTACCGGAGTTTATCGGACCGGAGACAATGATGAGATGCTGCATAATTGCATTTTCTCTCCTTTAGATCTACACTTTGCTTACGTTATGCAGTATGCAGCATCTTTCGTAGGTTGGTCAAATACGGGCAAAACTCAACTCATTCGCCGGCTGACTGCCCTTCTATCGTCCGGAGGCCGCAAAGTCGGCACACTCAAGAGCGGGCACTCCGAACCGAAGTTCGAGGCATCCGGGAAAGACACTGAGATTTTCTTCGACAACGGGGCCGAGCGGGTCGGGTTCATATCGCCGCAGGGTGCTTTCATGCGATACAGACAGGCTCCTCCAGTGGAAGAGCTGCTTGAACAGTTTGCCACCTGCGACATCCTTCTGATAGAGGGGGCAGTGTCCGCAGCTATCCCTTGCCTTGAACTCATAAAATCAAGCGCTCATGTAGATGAGAGCAAATTTCCGCCGGAGCAACTATCTGCCTATATCAGTATGAGCGGTGATGCAGCTGACACCGGCTGCAGCAGGCTGCCGAGCTTGCCGGGCACATACCCGGAATTCATATTACAATTCCTGGACGAGCTATGGAACGCTAAGTCACTAT
>CAZAMY010000123.1:0-6923 GCA_964485995.1 uncultured Sediminispirochaeta sp. | reverse complement strand
TTCCGGACGCTATACTGCTCAAGCCGGGACGTCTGACTGATGAGGAGCGTCACACCATGAAGAGCCATGCCAGCCTCGGCTACGATATGCTCTCTCACTCTGAGCGGGCGCTGCTGAAAGCGGCCGCGGTTATTGCGGATCAGCATCATGAAAAGTGGGACGGCAGCGGGTATCCCCACGGTTTAAGCGGCGAGGATATCCATATCTACGGCCGGATTACTGCTGTGGCCGATGTCTTCGACGCCCTCGGCTGCGACCGGGTGTACAAGTCGGCCTGGCCGATGGAAAAAATCGAGGACCTCTTCCACGAGGAACGCGGCGCGCATTTCGATCCGGCGCTGGTGGACACCTTCTTCCAAATCAAGGATCAGCTGTTACACATACGCGATATATATCTGGACGAGTCCTAAGCGACAGTTCATCAGTTTTTGTTTTTCTTATTAATATCATTTTTTAAAGATCCATTTTTGGACCTCTGTTCGAGCGCGGCATCGGTCTGTTCCTGCGCCTGAGTCAGGATTGACCGCTCGCCGTGGTGAAAGGCCAGTTTCCAGGCGTTGTAGATATTGCGGTCCCGTAGCATGCCCAGCAGTATGCGGTTGTCGTCGGGGTCCACCACCGGTATGCGACCCAGCTGGAAGTCGAAGACCCTTGGAAGCACTTCTATCAGCGTCTCGTCGGGAAAGGCGGTAATCAGGTCGGTAGTGCAAAACTGCTCGACCGGCGTCTCGGCCGGATCAAAGCCGGCTTCGACGGCATCCTCGTAGTCGGTCAGGGTTACGATTCCATACAATTTCTCATCCTCATCCAGAATTGCAAAGCCGCGGCTGTGCGCATCGTCGCAGAGCTGCTTCATTTCGGACAGGCGGGTCTGGCGGCGGACAGTCGGGTGATTGCGGGTCATGATGTCGCCGACCGAGATGGTGGGTACCAGCCGCGAATTGATCAAGCGCAGGATATCGATGCCGCGGCGCATCAGTTTCTCCGTATAGATAGTCTCGCGGCTCAGCAGCTTGATTCCTTCGGTGGATATCAGGACGGTCAGCATCAGCGGGACGATCATCCGCAGGTCCCGGGTCAGTTCCATCATCATCACGATGCTGGTAAAGGGTGCGCGGGTTACCCCGGCGAACATGGCCGCCGCACCCACCAGAGCAAAGGCGCCGGGATCGCTGGCCGGAATAAAATACTGGGCTAAATAGCCCACCGCCCCGCCGGCCATTCCGCCGATAAACAGGCTCGGGGCAAAGATTCCGCCGCTGCCGCCGCTGCCGATGGTGCTCGAGGTAGCGATTATCTTGAGAAAGGCCATGGTAAACAGTACGCGCAGCGGCAGCCCGCCTGAGAGGAGGTGGTCGAAACTCATAGTGCTGTTCCAGGGGACATCGCCGTAGCCCACCCCGAAAATATCGTAGGAGTACAGGCCGATCAGGCCCACTGCCAGTCCGCCGACAGCCGGCCGGAACCAGACCGGCAGCCCCTGCATCGCATCGAAAATGTTTTCCGAAAGCTGCAGTGTTTTCATAAACAGAAAACCCACCAGCACGATTACCGCCCCGAGGATGACGTAGAACAGGATTTCTTCTATACAGACCAGTGAGTAAAGGGTAGGCAGGGTAAATGATCCGTCGATTCCGATGATCATGGTGGTTACAACATTGGCGGTGACCGAGCTGATGATGATGAACGGTAGGCCGTAGCTCATGAACGAGGTGGTCAGCAGTTCGGTGGTGAAGAAGATGCCGCCGAGCGGGGCGTTGAAGGTGGCCGAAATTCCGGCGGCCGCACCGCAGGAGACCAGGGTCCGCAGCCAGGCGGTCGGCAGTTTGAGAAACTGCCCGATGGTAGAGCCCATGGCCGCGCCGATCTGCACAACCGGCCCGGCCCGCCCGGCAGACCCCCCGCTGCCGATGGTCAGGGCGGAGGCCAGGGTTTTCACTATGACTGTTTTTGGGCTGATGCGGCCTCCACGCTTCGTCACAGCAAACATAACCTCCGGCACACCGTGGCCGCGGGCTTCGGAGGTTCCGTAATAGATGATCAGTCCTACGATTAGGCCGCCGATGGCCGGCAGCGGAACTGCGGCCAATGGACCCAGGAACGAAAAGAGTTTAAGACCGTGGACAAAGAAGAGGGTCTGCAGCCAGCGGATCAGGAAGATAAATGCGACCGAACCGAGCCCGCTGCCCAGGCCTACTATCAGCGCCAACAGGATACCGAAGGTAAAATGCGGGGTTTTTTGTTGTGTACGTAGCGCTGTGTGCATAAGTCCAGCTGATTATACCTGTAATTCTCTGCCGGGACAATACATGCGTGGAGCTGCGGGTCGGCAGGACTGGCGTTTCAGCTCAGTTGTTCGGCGAGGGTGTCGAGCAGGCTGTGATTGGCCTCGATTAGTTCATCGGCTTTATCCTGCAGGCATTCGATATTCTCCTCACTGGCATCGTCCATAGAGCGGTCGCAGCCGGTCAGGGGAATGTTCAGCCGGTGGTAGCTGACCCGGGGATGATACTGCAGCTGGTAATCGACGCACTGTGACTGCCCGGTGTTCATCATTGATGCCAGCGGCACCCCCTTCGAAGGCAGTACCCATTCCACGAAGCCCCATTTGCTTACCTGCTGGTAAGTGTAGCGGCGGTCCGGCATGCCGGTACCCAGGGAGATGATGCGGTAGTGTGTGGCCCGGGGGTAGATTTTCTGTGCTTCGATGAAGGCACACATGGCCGGGTTGTTGGCGAACATGCTGCCATCCACCAGTACATGCGGGCCCTGCCCGTCGACGGTCTCGACCTGGATTGGTTCGAAGAATGTGGGAGCGGCTGAAGAGCCCATGATGGCGTCGCGCATGTAGAAGTTGGGGTCATTGCCCTTCTGCGCCAGCCTGTGGGGTCGTTTTTTTATGATGAGGGGACGGGCGCCGGCCAGGTCGTAGCTGGTGACCAGCACATTTGCCAAGGCGTCCTGGACGGTTCGTGTCTGCAGTATCCCGTCCAGAATTGCGTAAAAGCGCCCTGAGTTGTATTTTTCAGTGAACGCCTGCCGCACGGTCTTCAGCTGGTTGAAGATCCAGCGCGGGAATATCTCGATTCCCTTTTCAAGGTAGATTTTAACCAGGTCCTCGGCTTTGAACAGCGGTTCTTTTGAATAGCGGGGTGTGCCGTCCGGTGTGGACTCGGACCCCGGCTCATACCCGGGTGCATATTTGGGGGCGGTCAGCCCCAGGGCGATAATGGAGCCGGTCGAGGTCCCGGCCAGCAGATCGAAAGCCCGGCACAGCGGGTAATTGGTCTTGCGGGCGGCGATTCTCTTCTCTAAATCGGCCAGTACCATGGCCGGGATGATGCCGCGGATACCGCCCCCGTCTACTGAGAGTATGTTTACTTCGCGTTTGAAATACCGGTGTATATGCAGATCCATTGGTACCAGCAGACACCACAGAGCCGCGATCTGTCAACACGGATCATGCTAATTTATGCTGAAAAACGGACTTAAAGCGCGTTCAGGGCGTTATAAAATTTGACTTGTAGGCCGTTACGTTGTATTTTATAAACTCAAATAAAGGGTAATTTCTCTCTTTTTTTGCATAACTAGTACTATACTCGAATAACGTGTGACATGCGGGGGAATATGCAAGGTTCATTGATGGTAAAGAAGGGCTTTCCTGCGGTGCATTTCTATGACCAGGACTTCGTCGATATGTACGAACAGACCTGGGCATGGGTGCAGGATGCCTGGTATAAAAATAAAGATCAAGATAAAAACGGGCTGCAGGCGGCTTTTTTAGTACATCCTGATAGTAACACTATTAACCAGTTTGAGGCCTGTTTGTCTACCTTCTTCCTGGCTTACAGCAACAATATTTTTCCGGCAGCCAGTGTTTTGGACAATTTTTACGGGAAACAGGAGGATTCCGGTGCAATCCGGGGTGAATACCGCATAGACGACGGGGGCCCTGTTTTTACCGACGACAACCCCGAGAGCGTTCAGCCGCCGCTGTTTGCATTTGCCGAATATAACCTTTTCCACAAGGGCGGTAATAAGAAGCGCCTAAAAGAGGTAGTGCCGCGGCTGCAACAGTACTTCGCCTGGCTGGAGGAGAACTTCCGGGCGGAGAACGGACTTTACAGTGTGCCCTTGGAAGCGACGCAGATGGGCAACAGTCCACGTGAGAAGGCGAAGTATCAGGTCGATTTCAATGGGCAGCAGGCGATCAATGCACTCTACATGTCGGCCCTGGGCGATATTCTCAATGATAAAGAGATCAGCTTCACCTATAAGCGCCACTATTTTTCACTCAAGACCCGTATCAACTCGATGATGTGGGATGAAGAGAGCGGATTCTATCACGATTTGGATGAAAACGGCGACCGGCTGCCGCAGAAAAGTATAGCCGGATTCTGGACCCTGCTGGCCGAGATTCCGAACGAGGCCAAGGCGGTCCGGCTGATAGATCATCTGAAAAACCCGGAAACCTTCGGAATCGAGCATCCCTTTCCGAGTCTGTCGGCCGATGACCCGGACTTCGATGAGAACGGCGGCGGATACCGCGGGTCTGTGTTTCCGGCCTTCAACTTTATGGTGGTGAAGGGGCTGGAGAAGTACGCCCGCTTCGAACTTGCCCGTGAGGCGGCTATCCGGCACCTGTACTATATGCTCGACACCCTGCACCCGGAAGGCCGGGAGGACGGTAATGTATACGAAGCGTATCATCCGCTCAAAGAGGGTCAGGCCCAGTGGGAAGGCAACGATGAGTTTCCGCGACCGCTGTATCTGCCCTATGTCGGGTTATCTACTATTACTCTGATTATCGAGAACGTACTCGGACTGTTTATCAGCCTGCCGCGGAAGACGGTCGATTGGATCATGCCGACCCTCGAAATCATGGGTATCGAAAACCTCTCGCTAAAACGGAATATCATTTCCATACTCACTAACAAGAGCAACCGGGGATGGGAAGTACGGCTGGAGTCAGAAAAACTCTACTACTTCACCATCAATATCCTCGATGAAAACAAGAAAAAAACGCTCCCGATTCCGTCGGGCAAATGCTCGATGTTGATAGAGAAGATGTAGCTATGGGATGGATGGGAAAACTTATTGGCGGCACCCTCGGCTTCGTCATCGGCGGGCCGCTGGGCGCGATTGCAGGCGCCGCCTTCGGACATACCATCGACAAGAGCGGTGAACTCGGTACCTCCGAATCTCCCTTTTCGGGCGGCTCCTTCGGAGGGGCCAGCCCCTACGAACAGATGGGCGGCGGGGCCTTTGGACGGCGGGTCTCGCCCCAGCAGCGGGCGCAGATGACCTTCTTCATCGGGGCCTTCTCGATGATCGCGAAAGTAGCAGCCGCCGACGGAAGCGTGTCCCAGGCCGAACGCCAGCGCATTCAGGAGTTTATGGACCGTGATCTGCAGCTCGACCCGCAGAGCAAGCGCGTAGCCGAACGTATTTTCCACACCGCTTTATCCCAGGATCAACCCTACGAGCAGCTTGCCCAGCAGTTTTACGGCGAGTTCAGGAATCAGCCGCAGATTCTCGAACTGCTGATAGATTTTCTTTACCGCGTAGCCGCCGAGGACGGCGGCGTTACTTCTGCCGAAGAGGATCTCATCCAGCGGGCGGCCCGCATCTTCCAGTTTTCTCAGCAGCGGATCGACAACATCCGCAACCGGTATGCTGCCAGCGCCGAGAAGCACTACGCAGTGCTGGGAGTCAGCCCGCAGGATTCCAACGACGAGATAAAAAAGGCCTACCGCCAGCTGGTGCGGGAATACCACCCCGATACGATAGCCTCCAAAGGGCTGCCGGAAGAGTTCAACAAGTTTGCGGCCGACAAATTCCGTGAAATCCAGGAGGCGTACGAGGCGGTACGGCAAGAACGAGGTTTCTAACCCGATTTTCTGCCAAATTTGTGAGCGAGGTTTCATATGAGCACCGCCGAAGATCTGTCGAGCGAACTGAAACGCTTAGACCGCCGCGGCTACAAGGCGTATAAAGATATCGCCGGCCGCTGGGATTTCCACAATTTCCAACTCTACATCGATCATGTACAAGGCGACCCCTTTGCCGCACCCTCCCGCTTACGAGTGCGGGTTCCCATGCAGGTTGCCGAATTCCCTGAAGACACGTACCACACCCGCAGCCGCGAGGTCGGACTGCGCGACCACCTGACCCGCCGCTTCGGCGTCGCTTGTAAACGCTACGGCAAGAAGCACGGCGGCAGCGGCAAGAGCGGCATTATCGAAATCGACATGCCCGGACAGGAGGTCATCGAACGTACCAGCGTAATCGTAAACAGCGACTTCGTGGAGGCCCGCTTCGTGGCCGGCTTGCCGGCTTTTGGACGCAAGATCGCCGGCCGGCTGGCCGAGGAGCTGCTGCTGGATCTGGTGCCGCAGATAGTCGAGCAGTCGCTGCTGTTCGCGCGGCTCGACCGCGCTGCGCTTTACGAGGCCGTCGAGACCTCCGAAGATGCTGATGCGCTGCGAGCCGCCCTGAGTGCCGCTGCTGGTACGAAGCTTGTGGCCTTTGTGGCCGACGGGGCCATTCTGCCGCGGCGCAGCGGGGTGGACGAACGGCCGATGGACCGCAGCGAAGCGGTGCCCTTTCGCGCGCCGGAGAGCTTCCGGGTCGAGTTTACTCTGCCGAACCGTGGTGTTATTTCCGGGATGGGGATTCCCCGCGGGGTCAGCCTGATCGTCGGCGGGGGATACCACGGCAAGTCGACCCTGCTGAACGCCATCGAGCAGGGGGTGTACAACCACATTCCCGGAGACGGGCGCGAGATGGTGGTCAGCGATCCGCTGGCCTGCAAGATCCGGGCCGAGGACGGGCGGCGGATCGAGAAAACGGCCATTACCCCCTTTATTTCCAACCTGCCCTATGGCCGTGAGACCGACTCCTTCAGCAGCGAGAACGGCAGC
>CAZAMY010000122.1:0-6943 GCA_964485995.1 uncultured Sediminispirochaeta sp. | reverse complement strand
AAGGAGTTCATTGACAAAAAACTGGAAAAGATAAGTTTTGCCAATGAATATATTATTGATCTTCTCGTCACAATTACGCAAAACAAACCCCGCTATTCCGTCGAAAGTAATATAAACTTTCGCTGGGGTCATTCCTCCCATGTCGGCGCCGAGAGCCACGAACTCTATGAGGCGATTGAACTTATGATCGATAAACTGGAGCATGTAGTGCGAAAGGAGAAAAAGAAGGTCCGCGAGCACTAATCATCAGGAGCAGAGCCGCCGGCCGGCTCTGCTCTACCTTTACGTTTAGTATCTTTTCTCAATTCAACCTTTTTGATATAGTCTAGTTATATATGGAATCATTTACTGTCCTTGATCTGCTGGATCTCGATTTGAAAGAGCATAACGCCCTAAATCTAAAATGTATCGGCGGTCGTCCGGGCCTCGTGCGAACCATTTCCGAGCCGGAGATCAACCGTCCAGGCCTCACGCTCAGCGGCTTCTTCGAAGAGTTCGCCCACGAAAGAATACAACTCTTTGGCCGCGGCGAGATAGCCTTTACCACGAAGCTCGAACGAGAGGATGATCTCGGAACAATCGAAAAGATATTCGCGTATCCTCTGCCCTGCTGTGTGTTTGCTAACTCATACACCCCGGGGGAAAAGTTCATGGAGATTGCCGAAAAGGCCGAATGTCCCATTCTGCAAACCGACCTTCCCTCCGGTGAGTTCTCTCTGCGTCTGATGCGCGCGTTGAACGATATTTTTGCCCCTAAAGAGGTTGTGCACGGAGTGCTGGTTGAGGTGTTCGGGATCGGAGTGCTCATCCGCGGTTCTAGCGGTGTAGGTAAGAGTGAAACCGCCCTAGAACTAATTGAACGGGGCCACCGGCTGATAAGCGATGATTCGGTCGAGCTAAAGCGGATGAACGGCAACTTGTTGATTGGAGCGGCTCAAAACCAATCCCTGGGCCATCACATGGAAATCCGCGGCCTCGGCATTATCAATGTGAGCCATCTGTTCGGTGTAGGGGCGATTCGCGATAAAAAACAGGTTCAACTGCTGGTAGAACTGGAAGAGTGGGAAGCCGACAAAGTCTATGACCGCCTCGGCTCCGGCGACACGAATAAAGAGATGCTCGGCGTTAAAATTCCTTCACTGGTTATTCCGGTAAAACCGGGTCGCAATATACCAATCATAATAGAGACAGCTGCGATGAACGAACGGCTGAAGAAAATGGGGTACTTCTCGGCGCGCGATTTCAACCAAAATGTGTTAAAATGGCTTGAGAGTGAGAATGCTCGCAACCTGTATTTCAACGATAAAGACACTTTTTAGGAATATTGATGACAAGTAAAACAGTTACTATTAAGAATAGGGCTGGAATACATGCCCGACCTGCGGCACTCATTGTTAATACTGCCAATCAGTATGAATCTGAGATTTTCTTGGAGAAGGACTCAATGCGTATCAATAGTAAGTCGATTATGGGCATAATCACACTTGGCGCCAGCTATAAATCGACCATCTCCATAATGGCTGAAGGCCCAGACGAAAGCGAAGCGGTCGAAGCAATTGCAAAACTGTTCGAAAACCGGTTTGAAGAAGAGTAGTGTATCTAAAGCATCAGTTCTAATACCCGTTATTATCCTGTTCTTTCTGCAGCCGGCTCTTGTCCGGAGTCTGGAGCTCACACACACCCTGTTTCCCCGTGAATCCACATTTTCGATTAGAATAACGATGGGAGACTTTCCGGTCCAAAAGGTTCGCAGGGTCTTTCAGAAGGGAGAAACCTCGCAAGTGAGCTTTGAGGTTCGCCTTTTCCGGGAGACTACCGGCATCTTAAGCTTTCTTGGCGATGAGTTGATCGGAGAGCATAACGACACCTACCACGGAAGCTATGACCCTTTTTACGATATGTTTCATCTCGAGACATCCGATGATTCCCATGACTTCCTGCAGGAAGAGAACTTTTTTTCCGCTTTTCGTTCCTATTACACCAACTTTACACAACCGGAGGCCGAAGCCAGCCGCCTGTACCTGAAAGCACGCATTACCTTCACCCCGCGTAAGCTCATGCCACCGCTGAATGTCCTGGAACCCTTTCTGCTGGACAGCCGCGAGACTACCGGATGGGTGCGAATACCAATTCCCAAAGCAGATAAAAGCACAGGAGACAGCCCATGATGCGACGCCGATCAACCGGACAGAGCAGCACCCTCGGGCTCCTCAGCATCGTACTCATTTACATCACCCTGATAATACTGATACTCTTGTTCGCCCGGCAGCTTCTCTCCGAAATCTCTCGCGGTACCGCCCTTTCGCGATTCGTTTTCATACCGCTGGCAATCCTCTTGCCGCTCTTTCTCATTTTTTCGGTAGGTTACAACATCAACCGTCTGATTAAGGAACGACGCAGCGGTTATCCGGGCAGTCGTTTCAAGGTAAAGCTGGTTATCTTCTTCACCTTCATATCGATCCTGGCCTCGATTCCGCAGGGTGTCCTTTCCATAAGCTTTTTGAGAACCACAATGGACTCCTGGTTTTCTACTCAGCTGCAGGATACTCTTCAAGGCAGCCTCGATATCGCATTGCAGTACAACCGCAATACCCTGACACAGCTGGAGGATTTTTCCAAAAGTGAAGTAACCGCTCGGGTGATAGAAGAGAACTATCCAAATGAAGAAGAGATCTGGACGCGTTTGACTTCGGTGTACCCTCATCTGGATGCAATTCAGTTATTCCTCGCTGATGGAACGCAGCTGCTGTTCAACGGAGATACAAACGCATACCTGGAGAACGTGCCCCCTTCAACTGTCGAAGGTATCCTGCCCAGAGTAAAAACCGGAACCCTCAGCATCATCCGAAGTATCAGTTTTCTTCCGCCTCCCCAGCAACTGCCTGGCTCGGAAAAGCTGGCCGTAGTGTTGAGTGTAATACTGCCCTACGGCTTTGATACCAAGGCTCAGAACATAACCACCACCCTGCAAACCTTTACTCAGTACAACGAGTTTCAGAACACATTCTTTCTGGCACTGCTGGTGTTTTTCTCATTGTTCTCTTTTCCCATTCTGCTGCTCTCTATCCTCATCGGTTTCCTGCTGAGTGATGAAATAATTCGACCGGTGGTTCATATGGAGGATGCAATTCAGCGGGTTATCAGCGGAGATTACTCTTTCCGAATTCTCACCCGCTCCGGCGATGAACTGGCAGTACTGGTCGACAGCTTCAACTCGATGATCTCGGAGCTGGAGCAATCCCGCACCAAGCTTCGACAAACCGAAAAGGTAACCGCCTGGCAAGAAATTGCTCAACGCATGGCGCATGAGATCAAAAACCCGCTGACCCCCATCAAGCTTTCGGCACAGCGCATCCAACGGGCCTATACCCAGGAATCGCCAAAACTGGGCCGCGTAATCGAATCTTCAGTAGAATCGATCTCCCAGGAGATAGAACACCTGAATCAGCTCTTAGGAGAATTTCGTGATTTCGCGAAACTTCCTACCCCCTATTTTCAACCGGTTGATGTGCACGAACTCATATCAAAAGTCCTCATCACATATCAGCCTTCCTACCCGCGTGTAGAGGTCAACACCGATTACATGGAGCACGTAAGCATCAGTCTTGACCCGCATCAGATGAACCGCGTGTTTTCGAACCTGTTAAAGAACTCCTTCGAATCAATTGATAAGGAAAAAGGAACAATTTCCATCAGCACGGACCTTGTCAGAAAAGGGCATACCCATTACTGTAGAATCAAGATCGAGGATTCAGGACGAGGAATCCCGCGCGAACTCGAACAGAAGGTCTTTCATCCCTACTTTACAACCAAAGAAAGCGGCACCGGTCTGGGGCTTCCGATAGTCGAGCGAATAGTCTCTGATCATCAGGGTCAGATCTGGTTCGAAACTGAAGAACAGATTGGGACAACCTTTTATATAGATCTCCCGCTGGAGCAGCTGGTATGAGCACTATTTTAATCATTGACGACGAGCCAGGAATCCGCACGGTTCTCACCGATATCTTGGAGGACGAAGACTACCAGGTATTGAGCGCCGCCGACGGTCTCGAAGGCATGGACATTATTAAAAATGACTCGGTAGACTTAGTCATTCTCGACGTGTGGCTGCCACACAAGGGCGGAATTGATGTCCTCAAAGAAATAAAAGCCCTCTACCCGGATTTGAGTGTGATTGTAATTTCAGGCCATGCCAACATCGATATGGCAGTTAAAGCCGTGAAAAACGGTGCCTTCGACTTTCTAGAAAAGCCCCTTTCACTGGATAAAGTAATAACCCTGGTTGGTAACTCGCTTAAAATGCACAACCTGCAGCAGGAAAACAAGCAGCTGCGGACAAGCCTGTTTCAGGAAGATGAGATGATCGGCTCCAGCCCACAAATGGATATAATCTGGGAAAGAATCCATCAGAGTGCCGCATCAGATGCAAAGGTCCTGATTACCGGCGAAAACGGTACCGGTAAGGAGCTGGTCGCCCGCGAAATCCATCGGCGCAGCAGCCGGGCTGAGGCCCCTTTTGTAGAGGTAAACTGCGCCGCCATTCCAGATACTCTGCTCGAAAGTGAGCTCTTCGGACATGAAAAAGGGGCTTTCACCTCGGCCGTTTCCCGCCGCAAGGGAAAGTTCGAGATAGCCCACGGCGGCACGCTTTTTCTGGACGAAATTGCCGACATGACACTCAGCGCACAGGCGAAGGTACTGCGAGCAATCCAGGAACAGCAGTTCGAACGAGTCGGCGGAGAGAAATCGATCAATGTAGACATTCGTCTGCTGACTGCAACCAACAAGGATATAGAAGCGGAAATCGCTGCCGGCCGCTTTCGCGAAGACCTCTTTTTTCGTCTGAATGTTGTTCCAATCCGGGTTCCGCCGCTGCGTGAACGGCTCAAAGATCTACCCCTGCTGGTTGAATACTTTATGAATAAGTACAATCCGATTCCGGACCAGCCCCCGCGTAAATTCACCTCCGAAGCAATGAAATCCCTGCAGAGATACAGCTGGCCCGGCAACATTCGAGAATTGAAAAATTTCGTAGAACGTATTAATATAATGACAGACGAGCAGGAAATATCTGCAGAGGTGGTAACCCACTTTCTGAACGAAAAGAAGGTCCAGAAGGTACCACAGGGTCTGCAGAAATACGCCAGCATGCAGCTCAACGAAGCCAGAGCCGATTTTGAACGAAGCTTAATTGAACAACGGCTCGAACAGTGTGACTACAATATTTCACAAACTGCTCAAGAGCTGGGAATTTATCCCAGCAATTTGCATGGCAAAATAAAAAAATACGGGATCGATACAAAGAAATGAGAGCATTGACGAGACGACAACAGGAAGTTCTCGCCTTTATCGAAACATTTATAGAAAACCATGGCTACCCGCCGACAATGCGTGAAATTGCCCGCCATTTCGAAATCTCTGTAAAGGCAATCTTTGATCATGTGAAAGCCCTTGAAAAGAAGCAGAAGATACGCTGCGATTTCAACCGCTCCCGGGCCATCGAACTGGTAAAACCCCCGGCAGAAGAGAAAGAGGAGATTGCAGAAATTCCTCTGCTCGGTAGTGTAGCTGCAGGCAAGCCCCTTTTTGCTGATGAAAACCTTGAACGAATGCTCAAGTTCCCCGCATCATCTCTGAAGAACGGCAATTACTTCGCTCTTAATGTGAAGGGCGACAGCATGCAGGGAGTCGGCATCCTCGATGGGGATACTGCCATTTTCATTCAGCACAGCACTGCCAACAACGGCGATATAGTCGTAGCCCGGGTCAACGAAGAAGCAGTTACTCTGAAACGCTTTTTTCATGAAAAAAACCGCATCAAATTGAAGGCAGAAAACCCGGTCTACCCCCCTATCTATTCCCAGAACGTAACAATCCTTGGTAAACTCGAGTTCATAATTCGTAACTACGATTAGGAGACTGCATTCGTATGGCACAACCCGCGCCGGTTTATCTGCTCGTCGGGCCCGAAGAGGGAGAAAAGCAGGAATTCATACACAGCATCACACAGGGCTTCGAAAAAGCTACTGGTGAAAAGCCGGAAACCTACCGCTTCTACTCCGGCCAGACCGACATGGCCGATGTGGTCTCACTTTTGCAAAACGGTTCGCTGTTTTCCTCCTACAAATTCGTGACTGTTTTACAGATAGACGAACTTAAAAAGGCCGACCTCCAGATGCTGAGCGACTACATAAGCTCCGCTGATTCTTCGGCCACCCTGTTCCTCCTGACTCATGAATACCGGGCCCCGGCCCAGCTCACAAAAGTTGTCCCAAAGGCTCAGCAGAAAACCTTCTTCGAACTCTTTGAAGATAAAAAGCGGGAGTGGCTGATCCGCTACTTCCGCCGAGCTGAGCTGAGCGTAGATGACGATGCAATCGAAATGGTACTCGAACTGGTAGAAAACAACACTCTCGAAATGAAGAACGCTGCCGACAAACTGATCCTCTACTTCGGCAAAGGCACTGCTCTGGGTGCTGACGACATCGAAGAGTACATCTATCACTCCAAAGAGGAAAACGTTTTTACTCTGTTCCAGAAAATTACCGTAAAAGACTTCCCAGGCTCACTCGAGGTTCTCCATAAGATCTTGCTCTCCGGCCAGTACTCCGGCGTGCAACTGCTAGGAGGTCTCCTGTGGCAATTCCGCCGCCTGCTGAAACTCTCGCGGCTGCTCGACCGCCGCTACTCCCCTGACGAGGCTTTCCGCCAGATTCCCCTGCGGGGCAAACGCAACCAGAAAAACTACATGGCTGCCCGCTCTAACTTTCCTACCGAGAACATAGAATCCATCATAGCCCTGATTGCCGACTTCGACGGCCGCCTCCGCCACTTGCGCACAGAAGCAGAAAAAGTAACCCTGGAACTCTTCCTGTATCACGTTTTTACTGGCTAAAATCCTGTTTTTTTTGAAGCAAACAAGCACCGTCAAGCCTCTATAAGA
>CAZAMY010000121.1:0-6953 GCA_964485995.1 uncultured Sediminispirochaeta sp. | reverse complement strand
CTGACTGCTTCGGCAGCTGCGGGGGCTGCCGGTGGTGAGGGATTATCTGACTGCCGTATTTCAGCACTGTGAAGGGCGGGCCTGGGAACGGCTGCGGGCAATACTACAGTTGTAGTCTCTTACCGGAAATTATACCCCGTAGAAGCGTCCCTTGAGATGACGGCCTCCGTCGATAAAAATAACTTGCCCGGTGATGAACTCATTTGTGCAGAGAAAGAGTAAGCTCTGCGTATACTCTTCAACCTGTCCGATGCGCCGCAGAAGGGTTCCGCTTTTGTACTTTTCCAGCAACTGCGGGTCGTTGTCTGTGTCGGGTAGGATGATGCCGGGTGCAACCCCGTTTACCCGTATTGCGGGAGCCAGTTCTACTGCCAGCATGCGGGTAATGTCGTGCAGGCTCCGTTTACTCAGGTGATAGGCGTAGTGCTGGCTGTCATAATCCACCATGCGGGCATCCAATACCTGGATTATTGATTCAGGGTGGGGACTGTCGGCAAAGGCTCTGCTTATGGCCAAGGGTGCATAGGTGTTCAGCCGGTAGGAATCGGCCAGATCCTCGAACTTCACCGATTTCCAGGTGGAGCGCGGGTAAATCGAGGCTGAGTTTATCAGAATGTGCGGAGGCATACCGGCCGAAGCAGCCCTTTCAATTAGCTGGTCGGCAAGCCCCTCAGCCGACAGGTCAGCCTGCAGCAGCAGCACTCTGCTCCCGATGGTCTCGAGTTCGGCGGCTGTTTCGCGGGCTTGCTGCTCGGAATGGTGATAGTGCAGCACTATGTCCGCCCCCTCGGCTGCACACGCCTTGGCCGCGGCCGCCCCCATCCGATGCGCAGCGCCGGTAATCAGTACTGTTTTGCCCTCTAATTCCATACCCCCAGTGTAGTGGATTCGGGGCCCGATGTCAGCCTGAACTCAGCTGGCTTTTTTTAGACGGCACGGACGGACGCCCGGCACTGGCGCCGTATGCGAGCGATGGGCACAGTTCCCCGAGATGAAGGCGGTGCTGAGGAAGAGCATCGCCCAGGATGTCAGCGCGCCTATTGCTATTACTACAGACAACCCGCTCAGTACACCGCCAGCGCCTCCATTTCCGAACAACAGCGGAAGAACCCCTGAGGCGGTGGTCACAGTTGAGGCGCTCAGGGAGGGCAGTTTCAGGCAGAGCTGCCGGGGCAGATCTGCGGCGCCGAGGCGCTGCCGCCTGTTTTGGGAGATCAAAACCAGGGCGTTGTTTACGCTCAAACCCACATTTACCAGAAATCCGGTTAAGACCGGCAGGGACAGGGGTATTTCCAGGCAGGTAAGAACCGGAAGCGGCAGTGCCAGGGCTGCCGGAATATAGCTGAGGACAAACAGAGTGTGCTCTAAACGGCCGAAATAGGAGTAGAGCAGCAGGGTAAGCAGAATCGCGGCGAGGGCAATCGCCGCAATTACCCAGTTCATCTGCACCCTTTCGCGGCGAATAAGCGGGGCTATCTCGAAACTGCAGCCCGCCGGCAGCGGATAGCTGCGCAGCACCCGCGCGACCTGCTGTAGAGCATCGGAAGCCCGCGTGGTGCCGGGAAAGATGGTCAGTCCGCTGAAAAGTGCTCCGTTGATCCGTTGCAGGTCGCCTCTATCGGACGCAGCGGTCAGGGAGCTTACCGACGAGAGGGGGAGGCTGCGGCCGTCCTCTACAATCCGGAAGGAGCGGTAGAATTCCGCGAAATTAGAGGGATAGGGCTGCGGTTGCAGCAGAAGATCCGCCTGCCGGGCGACTCCCAGTTTGGCGGCCGGTGCGGTGGTGAGAATACGGCGCACCTGAGCGGCGGCTTCGGCCGGTGGAATATTGAATTGAGCGCAGCGGTTTACATCGAACGACATACGGTACAGCGCTGCGGCGGCTTTGAAGTGGTAATAGACCCGGTAGGCGGGCTCGGCGGCTTGTATCCGCGCCGCGACGTTGGTCAGGTGCGGCTGCAACTGGTCCGAATGGCTGGCATACATTCTCAGGATGAAGGGCTGCTGCGGGGCGGACCGGCTTGGTTCGATTAGACTGGCCCCTGGTGGGAGGGGAATCTGCTTCAGGCTATTGAGTGCATCGGTAGAGCTGTGACGGTCGCGGCAGGTGATGGAAACAGCAGCCTCTCCCGCACGACAGCTTACAGACAGCGTCTGCACCTGAGGCAGTGCTTCTACCTGCAAAAAAAAGGAGTGCAGACTCGAATCGATAAAGCGCGGGCGTGTGCCGGCGGGAAACTCTATCTGCAGGTGGAGGGTTTTCTGTTGAAAGCGCGGAAAGGTTCGAAACTCTACCCCTTGAATGCAAAGCAGAGGCAGTGCGCACATGAGTGCATACATCAGTAGACAGAGGCTGTGCTTACCGGACAGGCGGTGTAGTAGAGCTGCGATGCGGCGGAGGCGCATATGAAAAGAAAACTGCAGAAGAGGGCTCGGCCGCAATTGCCGGCACATCCGGGGGAATACCGCGAGCGTCCACATTGTGCCTAGAGTCAGAACTACCGTCATGACGAGCATGAAGCCTCGAAAATTGTGGCGTATCGACAGCGGCAGAAGCAGAACCGGAATAAAAATAGACAGGGTAGTCATGTTTGACATGAGAATCGGAGCCCGGACCGTCGCTGCCGCCGCGTGTGCGCCAATTCTACAGTTTTCTTCGTAGAACAACACCGCCGCATCCACCACCAGTCCGCTGCCGACCGCGACCGCCGCCAGGCTCATAATGTTCATACTGACGCCGCAGGCGGTCGCCGCCGCGAGGGCCGCACAGAGAATGAGTGGAAGAGAGGAGAGCAGTAGTGCGGTCTCACGGCTGAAGCTCTTCATCTGCACAACTAACAAAAGTGCTATTGCAGCGATGCCGCAGAGCACAGACAGTGATGTTGAGAGCAGCATCTGTTCGAGCTCCCGGCCGCGATTGTAGATTTCCTGCACTGCAGGGTTTCCGCGGCACAAGGCCCCCAGGCGGCGGCACACACTGATGCGGTTGCTGTGGGAGTCTGCATAGCAGGTGTAAATATGTTGTCTTTCGCCGTTTACTCGATGAATAGAGTGCTGCCAGGGGGCAGACCTCTCTGGAAGACCCACAACCCTATCGAGCTCTGCGCCCTTCAAATCAGCCGCCGGCAGCAAGTCGATACCATTCACCGCCCCGGAGAAGCTGCGGCTGCGCAGATATGCCGCAGCATCCAATGAAGAAATGCCGTACAGCTGGCCGGCAGCATAACGATAGTTCACCCGTAACGCAGCAGCTCCTGTATGGGCTTCGCTCTCTGCCAGCGAAATATCCGGCAGGGCTGACAGAGCGGTGCGGAACCGTTCTGCTTCTGCAGTGCACTCAAGCGGAACGGCAGCGGCATACACTGGAAGATCTGCATGACTGCGGCTGCTCACGCGGGGAAAATGGGCTTCTGCGGGCAGCCGGACTGAAGCCCGGGCTGCTGCTCTTTGGACGCGGCGCAGCGCGGCGGCGGTGCTGCTGGATGCAGAAAATCTCAGATAGATGCTGCTGCGGCCGCAGCGGCTGTGGGAGCGTGTGGTCTCCAATCCTCGTACTTCTGAGAATGCGTCCAGCAGGGGAATGCTTATCTGGCGATCTATCTCTTCGGCCCCGGCCTGGGGCCAGTAGCTCTCTACCAGGAGCTGCGGCTGCGGAAATGCGGGATAAAGGGCTGGCTCTATGCCGGGTTTGTAACCGATGAACAGCAACAGGGCAGCCAAAAGGGCGAGATATACAGCGGTGTACAGTCCACCATGCTTCATTACCACTTGGCCTCTGGTGACGAGTGCAGCTGGCAGAGCTTTTCCAGGCGTACGGCGGTACGTTCATCCACGAATATCGGCAGCTGCTGCAGCTGTTCGCGGGACTCGAGGCGGCCGTACCATAACCGGACCGGCAGCCGCGGAGAACTCCTGTTGCCGGTGGAGATTGTTCCGACTATACGACCGTTTACTGAAAGGTCGATTTGAGAGTAAATATCGCGCCGACTCACAGCCTGCCGCCGGACTGTCTGTGATTTCAAAGCGAGGGTGAGTGGAACTTTTTCCGGTTCATCACTCTGAGCTGGCGGTTGTCGCGCACAAGCTGGTTTATCGGGCTGCAACTGGAAGCGCAGAGCATCTGCCGGAGTGAGCAGGAGTTTTAACTGCAGACGCTTGGGGTGTGCGCAGCTGTTCCAGTACTCCCGCATCTGTTCTGCCCGGCTGAAGGGGTGCGGGCGTGATCTCACTCCGCAGACTCGTGCTGCAGGTAAAATATGCCGGTACTGTTCGTACTGCATCGCGGCCGCCTGCCCGGATGAGAGCTCCAGGTTGAGAACCCGCGGCAGCGGAAGCAGCAGGAGCGCCCGCAGTAGGAGCGCCGCCGAGAGTAGTCCGCAGATTATCCAGGCACTTGGGTGCCCGCTGCGGGATCCTGAGAGATGAAACTGCATCTGCAGGGTAGGTTTCCGCAGCCGCCCGGCCTCGACGACGGCTGCAAAGACGGCCGCGGTGATGGCCGCCGGGATTGCCAGCGCACAAGCGATACATACCGGGAGCGAGCAGGGATACTGCAGAAGGACAAACCAGAGGCAGAGCAGAGACCATGCCAAACTGTACTGTCGTGCACCGGCGGATACATCTCCTCCCTGAGCGTAGATTCCCAAAAGGGACAGAAACAGCCCGGCACAGAACAGAGCCGCCAGTAATGCGCAGGAGCGGAGTGTAGAAAAAATTTGACCGCCGCAGACAAACCAGGCTGTGACGGCGTCATTTGTACTCAGTACTGTGTCCAGGTGTCTGAAAAGAGAGACCTGCTGTAGAAGCTGCATGCTGTCCACGGTGTAGACCGAGATCAGCAGATCTGCGCCGTAAATCTCATGTGTAGGTGGAAGTGACTGGGTATTTATTTCGGCGATTGTTCCGAGGGGCAGTAGCTTTCGGCTGCCCGTCAGAGGCAGCAGCGGAATCTGCAGTTCGGACAAATCCTCAGCAGTGCGAATACTGCTCTGCATGTGGATTCCGTGTGACAGTATACGGTCGTTCCAGCGGCCGGAGTAGTAGTCGAACAGAGACTGCTGCAAGTAGTGGAGAATGTAGCGTGGAGCAAGGCTTTTTTGTACTAATGCGTCCCGATCGAGAACAACGCTCAGTTCCTGCGCGGCAGTGCCCTGGACCGATACGCTGCGTACCTGGTCAAACCGTCTAATTTGCTCTCGCAGCTGCTCGGCTTCGAGGTTTAGACTCCCCGGGCGAGGAGAAAAAGACGAAGCGTGAAAATCGACACAAAATGTGATGAACGCTTCGGCAGGCTGAACGGGGTACAGCGTCGGAAGACCGGCCTGATAGGGCAGCCGGCTCTGTAAAGCGAACATCCCCCGTTGAACCTCGGTCAGAGTGTCGGAGGTCGAGCTGTGCAATGGGAACCGGGCCGAAACCAGGAGCTCTCCCGGCTTGGCAATCGACTCGGTCCGAACACCAAGATCCACCGTGCCGATCGCATCAATGACGGCCGGTTCAACCGAACCCCGCACCTGCGCAGCGCTCAGACCAGGGGCAGGGATTCGGATGATTATACGGTTTTCTGGGGAAGGGCTGCCGTCGGTTATAATCAGGCGGGGCAGGCAGAAGAGAGTACTAATGATGAGTGCCGTCCATAAAGGCTGCAGCTTCATAGGTTGTAGCTCATACAGATTTCACGTGCCGGGGTATTGCCCAGCGAATCGGCGAGGGTCTGCGCAATCTGCAGATGGAGCCGCCCGGCAGCCGGATATCTATGAATGGTGAACTCAAGGCGAAACAGGGATTGCGGGTCCAGCTCGTTTAGCTGGGAGCACTCGGCCGATTCGATTTTCTGCAGATTCGTGAGCCGGAGTGCAGCGGCTCCGTTGCTCGTGTATATCTGTAGTGCCTCCATCAGGTTCAAGACGGGGATTTCCGCCGTCTCTGAATGCGAGAATGCCAGTTCAATGGCGGCGTGCTCGGAAGTGGCGAAATCGAGCAGTTCATTCAGTTCGATGAGCTGGTACGCAGCCGCTGCAGAGCTGGTGTCATTACAGTAGGAAGCCCCTGTCAGCGTAATTGCCACGGTTCCCGAACCATCCCACTGGAGATAGTAGGATTCATGGCCTATCTTCAGATGAAACACGGTTTCGGGCCGGGGAGATCCGGGCATATGCAGCGTCACTCGGCGCCGGTCTGCCCTCCATTCAAAATCGGTACCGGGGTCCGGCTGCAGGGCAACTGCGGTGGAGTGCAGCGCCGGTGGAACCGCATCCGAGAATTGGACAGAGAATATTTCATTCCGCGCTGCGTGGCAGCACTCATCCGGCCGGGCCGGGGTATGCCGTTCCCCGGTGTCGGAAGACCAGCAGAAGTACTCTATCGGCAAGGCTCCACCCTCGGCAACCCGATAGTGTCGCTGCACTGCTGAGCTCAGAGAACACTTGTCGGTACCACAGCAGCCGGTGGAGATCTCGACCTGATAATGGAGCCCCGGCAGGAGTCCGGAATGCGGAATGAAGCGAACCCGGGAGTTCTCATCCGACCATTCGAAGCGCCCTTCTACCTGTGGATTGATACTGAAGGCGCCGTAGAACGATGCGTGGTCAACAGATCGATTGAAGTGAAAAAGAAAGTCATCCGTTGGAGAAATGAGCAAGTCATCCGGATCGGGCAGTACCGAGATCAGTTCAAATGGTGCTGCTGTGCCGTCCAGGTCGAAGCGGCGGGTGAAGCTGCGCTGCATTGGAATTCCTGCCGAGGAGCGGGCAAAGTAGGCGAGCTCGAGTACATAACCGCTGGTCTCGGAGAGCTGCTGAGGAGAGAAAACCATCTCGGTGGGATTGTTCCAGGTAAAGCTGCCGTTTACCGGAAGGGATCCGCAGCTGAGACGGAATGCGGATTCCGCCGAATCCTTATCCATACTGCAGGAAAACTCTACTACAATTGAATCTCCAGGTTGCAGATGGCCG
>CAZAMY010000120.1:0-6965 GCA_964485995.1 uncultured Sediminispirochaeta sp. | reverse complement strand
TACGAGATTCTCCGGAGTGACTGGAGTTCAGACGTGTTGCTCTTCCGATCTCGTTCTGGCTGCAGCGTAAGGCCGAGCCGACGGATTACCGCGGTTTTGCCGGCGGCCCCCCGCCAACACAGCCGGTACAGTACCGCAGGATTGAAGCGGAGGGGGCTATCCTGGGACGCTGCCCGGTAGCCGGGGAACGGACCCGCTGCTGCAATCTGCAGACCCTGGATGCGGTGCAGCAGTGCGGCTTTGCCTGCAGCTACTGCAGCATCCAGTCGTTTTATGACGAGGGGCGGGTATACTTTCTGGAGAACCTCCGGGAAAAGCTGCAGAATCTGGAGATCGATCCACAGCAGGGATACCATATCGGCACCGGGCAGTCTTCTGATTCGCTGATGTGGGGCAACCGGGAGGGGCTGCTGGATACCCTGTTCGAGTTTGCCGCAGCTCATCCGAATGTGGTTTTGGAGCTGAAGACCAAATCGGCCAATGTGAAGTATCTGCTCGAACACCCGGTTCCGCCTAACGTGGTGACCACCTGGTCGCTGAACAGCCCGCAGATCATCGAAAACGAGGAGCACCTGACCGCTTCACTGGACGAGCGCCTGGATGCGGCACGGAGAGTAGCCGACACCGGCGCGCTGGTGGGTTTTCACTTTCATCCGATTGTACAGCATCGTGGTTGGCGAGATGAGTACGGCCGGATATATGCCGAACTGCAGCGGCAGTTTTCAACCGAAAGCGTGGTCATGGTTTCGCTGGGGACTCTGACCTTTATCAAACCGGTGATCCGCCACCTGCGGGCCCTGCCGCTGCGCTCGAAAATACTGCAGATGCCGCTGGAGGATGCAGCCGGAAAGTTCTCGTATCCCTTTGAAACCAAACTGGAACTGTTTCGCCACGCCTACCGGAGCTTCTCTAAAGAGTGGCGAGAGAATGTGTTTTTCTACATGTGTATGGAGGACGAAAATCTTTGGCAACCCGTCTTTGGGCGGGCCTATAGCTCGAACGCTGAATTCGAGACGGATATGATTGGATCTTATTTAAATAAAATCAAAGCAAAGCGCCGGCGGTGATAATGCCGGTTTGCCCGGTTCAGAGCGGTTCCGGACGTGAAAAGAAATACCCCTGTACGACCCTGCAGCGGGTTTGTTTGATTTTTTCCACCTGTTCTTCTGTTTCTACTCCTTCGGCCACCGTTTTGTAGCCGAGGGTGGCGGCGAAGTCGCAGATGGAGGAGAAAACGCCGAAACGTTTTGGGTCGGCTACGATTTCATCGATGAAAGACTTGTCTACTTTCAGTTCGTTGAAGTGGATGTGGCTGATGTAGTAGATGGAGGAGAAGCCCTTGCCGAAGTCGTCTAGGGCGATGTTGATGCCGTGGCGGTTGAGGGCGGCGATGATGTCTCTGATGCGGGATATGTCCTCGATAAACACGTCTTCGGTTATTTCGAGAGTTATGAGCTGTGGCGAAATGCCGGCCTGCTCGATTTTTTCGGTGATGTATTCGGTGAAGCCGGGTTTGAGAAAGAAGAGCGGCGAGGTGTTGATGGAGACCGGGACGGGACTGCCGAGTTTTTTGTGCAGGGCCGCTATTTCACTGAATATGATGTCTATAATCGCCTGCGTGAAGGGGATCATGAGCTGTGATTTTCGGATGACCGGCACGAATACGCCGGGGCTGATATCACCGAGCTCATTCGAATGCCACCTGGCCAGGGCTTCGACTCCGGTGATTTCGCCGGTGTGGATGTCGATTTTCTTCTGATAGCATACTGTGAAGTCGCGCGCTTCTATGGCGATTTCTAGCAGACGGCGCATCCGCATTTCGAGTTCGGCCTTTTGAATCATTGAGTGTTGGAAGTGACGCACCCGGGTGGATCCGGTCTCTTTTGCGATTTTAAGGGCTGCTCCGGCCTTGCGAAAGCACTCTTCGAAGTTGTGTCCGTCCTGCGGGTATGCGGCGGCGGCAATGTAGAAATCCATGTGCAGATCTTTCAGCTCGGCGGGCAGCCGTTGTTTCAAATCTTGGCGGAACTTGGTCATTCTGCTTTCGAGGTCGTCTTCACTCCACCCATTGGCCCAGCCGGCGAACTCGTCGCCGTGCAGGCGGGCGATGAAGTTGTTCTCGCTCTGATAGCCGCTAAGCAGCTCGCCGATGGTTCGCAGCACCCGGTCGCCCATTTTGCTGCCGAAGATTGAATTGATGATGCGGAAGTTTTTGATGTTTACCAGAATAAGAAAGCCCTGAGTGGTTTCCTTGTCGAGTTCCTTGTCAGAAGGGGCTGCTGCGGAGACGCGTTGATTTACTAGTTCCTTGAAGCGCTCGCGGTTCAGAAGCCCCGTGAGGGGGTCATAGTAGGCCAGGTGTTCCAGCTTTTGCCGGTTCTCCTGCAGCTCACGGTTGGTGTTGGTGAGAAACTTGTTCGAATCCTCCAGCTTTTCGATGTTTTCTATGAGCCGGCGTTTCAAGAGCGTGATGGTTCCGCCGGTGAGAATGAAAAACAGGACCGTGCTGATTAGGATGGTAATCCAGTGAGCTGGGCTGTTCATCCGGATGATCAGTGAGAAACCGTAGGTTATGTGGCCGGTGTGGATTAGCAAGATGAACACCGCGATGGTGATCAGCGAGATGCTTCCGAGCATCAGTGCCGGCATCAGCGGCAGGAACACCAATGCTACGACCTGCAGCAGAAGCAGCGCCAGTATGCCGGTTCCTATCAAGCCGCTTCCTAAGAATGACATGATCGCATGAAACAGGATGATTGTTGCCAATACACTGACTTTGAGATAGTTAGAGAACCGGTAGCGGACCAAAAACATCATCAGCAGCAACAGTCCGATAGCAATATCTATTCCGGCAAACAGGTGGTTTGTTTTCTCAAAAAAGTAGAGTACCAGTCCGGCGCCAAGATTGGCGAGGCTACCGATGAGAATGATGGTGTTGAGAAATGGACTGAACTGTTTGAGAAAGTTATTCCAGTATGCCTGGCGGGTCATCGCACTCCCCATATCTGTATTTGTGCCACTTCGAAGTATAAGTGTTATGGAGTGTCGCGGCAACTCGTATGCTGTGCACACCGGCGCCCGGTCGGCCTGCAATTGCCGGTTTATCCGGGCCGGCGTTCGCTTTTAAGCAGCCACCAGGTCGGCTTCGATCAGTCGCTCTACCTGATCCCTGAGGGTCTCCTCCACCGGCCGGTATTCCATTTCCAGGCTCGTGCGGCTTTTATGGGTGCTGAGCTCGAAGCCCTTGCCGATGTTGTTGCGGATGTAGCGCCAGGTGAAGCCCTGAAACGGACCGAAGAGGTAGAGCATCGGTTTCGGAAGTGTGCCGGAGGGAAGCTTGAACTGTCCCGGATAGTGCGATTTTATGATTTCATTTATTTCCGGCATGCTTTTCACCGGTCCAGAGATTATGTGGCGGCCTTCGGCGTGCGCGTAGCTTGCTGCGCGTATGTGGGCTTCGGCCGCATCCCGCACATCCACGATGCCGAACGACAGGTCGGGTACTCCCGTTTTGAATGCGCCGTTGAGAAACTGCAGCACCATGTTGGTGGAAGTAGAGTCGGTGCGCTGGGAAAGGGTCGGACCGAGGACGAAGCTGGGATTAATAACCACCAGCTGCCAGCCCTGGCTCTTGGAGGCGATGTTCCAGGCTTCCCGTTCGGCCGAAACCTTTGAGAAGCTGTAGGGCTGGTGATCCAGCGATGAACTCCGGTTCCAGTCCTCTTCGGTGAACTGCGGGCCGCTGCCCTGGGAATCTCCGGGCTTCTCGGTCGGGTCGCCCATGACTGAAGCCACGCTGGAGGTGAGCACGACCCGGCTGACTGTTTTAATCTTGTCGGCGGTGTGCAGGACGTTGCGGGTTCCCTGTACCGCCGGTTCGACCAGCTCTTCCCAGGGGCGTTTCACATTGAACGGGACGAAAGGGCTTGCCATATGAAAAATGGTGTCGCAGCCTTCAGCCGCAGCATCGAACGAGCCGTCGCTGAGCAGATCCGCCTCGAAGAGCTTGAGTGTTCCCGGCAGTTTTTCTGCCATCTCTTTCAGATGACTCGTTTTTACAGGATCCTCAAGACTCCGCACGGTTCCATGAACCTCGATTCCTTCCTCGAGCAGCCTTCTTACCACCCAACCGGCTATAAAGCCGCTGGCCCCGGTTACCATTGCAGTTTGTATTTTACGTAGATTTTTCATATATGAAAAATACTATTTTAGGTTCATCAAGAAAAGTGAAAAAAGTAAATGATTTATCCTGTGAACAGGTTAAAATAGGTTCTGTATGCTGGAATTGTTAAAATTGGAGAATTGTATGGACAAAGAAATTGGTGTTGATACAAGCGGTGGAGACCGGCTTGCTAACTATTTTCTGAATCTTCACGGCGGTCGCTTACTAATTGCAGCGCTGGCAGCTGTAATATTTTCATTGCTACCGGTGCTTGTTTCAATCTTCGAAGGTAACTTCATCAATCCGCAGTTGAACATGGATAGTTTCCACGATCTGGGGTATTATATGCAGCTCACCTTAGGGCTTCCGACTGCGATATTAATTGCCGGACCTTATTTCAGTGCGTTCCCGAAAACACTGCAAAAATTAGTGTATTCCAGCACAATAGAGGCAGATTCTCAACTATATTCAGATTTTATTAAAGAAGCGAATCGGTTTTATTCGCAGAAGGTAGTAAAGTTTGGGCCATATCTGATCGGACT
This sequence comes from uncultured Sediminispirochaeta sp., assembly GCA_964485995.1. GTDB lineage: Bacteria > Spirochaetota > Spirochaetia > DSM-16054 > Sediminispirochaetaceae > DSBN01. The sequence continues at coordinate 2,261 of CAZAMY010000120.1, read as the reverse complement.
AATTGTGGCTCTGGCCGGGGTGGCTTCCTATGTGCTAAATGACATGAATACCTGGAATTCGAATTTTGAGAACCCATATGGAACTGTTGCCGGTTGGTGCATTCCGTTTGTGGTGTATGTTTTTTATTATCTTCTGGCTGTTATTCTTACACGAATTATTACTTCATACTTTGTGCTGAAACGTTTTTTTTATGTATTCAGGTTGAAGGCACAACCGTTTCATCCGGATGGCTGCGGCGGTTTGAGCTCTCTTGGCCAACTTGCAGTGCGGCTAAATGTGGGAACCTTTCTGTTTGGAATAATTGTATCGGTAGGAGTAGCAGCAAGTATCCGGGTTGCGGGGTTGGTGTGGTACCATCCCGTGCATTGGGCTATTATTATTGCTTATTTCGCAGCTGCCGTTGTATTGTTTTTCCTTCCGCTTGCTCCAGCACATAAAAGTATGAGGGCTGCTAAAACAGCAATGCTTACAGAGATATATGAAGAGTTTTCCAGAGTAAATACGGAGGTACTGAATAAACTCACCAGTAAGCAGCCGCTTTCCGGTGAAGATTTTCAGATGATCCAGGGGCTCAATTCAGTTGCAGAAATCGCTGAATCTATGCCGGTATATCCTTTTGATATTACCACAATGCGCAGATTCCTCAGCAGCATTATTGCACCTGTGCTACTGGTCCTTATGGAGGTGTTTCTGGGCGCATTTGTGTAAAACTAACTCAATGGTTGATCTGCAGAGAGAGTGGGCAAATGATATCCTGCTGCGAATAGGTTTAGTCGAGAATTATCTCGGTTCCCTCTTGGGCTATCTCGATTTTCATGCCGGTTTTTCCGTTTACCTGCTGGGTGTACCCGCTTAGTAGATCCTTCAGCTGCTGGTCGGTGCGGTTCGGGTCATGATGAAAAAGCAGGAGCCGTTTTACGTTGGCTTTGTGGGCATTGTTGATGGCAGTTTCGAAGGGCGAGTGGCCCCAGCCGAGCTTCGAGGAGATGTACTCTTCCTTCGTATACTGTGAGTCGTGAATCAGCAGGTCCGCTCCCTGAAAGAAGCGCAGCACCTTTTCGTTTTCCTCGCGGGCCGCCGCCTCGCCCTCCGCCGCTGCATCTTCGTCATAACCCGGCGCATTCGGGTCGGTGGGAAATACATTGCGGAACGGTTCGGTGTCGTAAGCCGTGCAGAAAGCCCGGCCTTTATACTCGAATCGGTAGCCCAGGCAGAGGATGGGGTGATTGAGGTATTTTGTGGTGACAAACAGCCCGTCGCCCAGATCCATAGTGCCCTCTTTTAGCGGATGGTAGCGGAAGGTTGCCGACAGTTCGCTGTGCTTCACCGGGAAATAGCGGTAGCGGAGCTGATCGCCGATTATTTTGTCCAGTCCCTCGTCTTCGTAGGTAACCGGTCCATATACATCGATTTCCGTTCCGGGGATAAAAATGGGGATGAAAAAAGGAAAGCCCATGATATGGTCCCAGTGAGTATGGGTAAGAAACAGATCTGTCTTGAGCGGGCCCTTCGGCAGGTCGTGTTTGATTATATGCTCTCCGAGCTTGCGGATACCGGAGCCGGCATCCAGGATGATGAGGCGCTCCTCCTCTCCTACTCGAAGCTCTATACAGGCAGTATTCCCGCCAAACTCAACTGTTTCGGGGCCAGGGCAGGGAATTGAACCACGGACACCCCACAGTTTAATTTTCATCATACTAGTACTCCAATAGCCGGGAATTATTCGGTAATCTTGAGAAACACCTTGGCCTTCTCAATTTCCTGATTCACCTGATCTTCAATCGATTCCAGCCAATCCAGCGAAATTCCCAATTCCTCATAGAGCTCCTGCGGTACTGCCTCGGGATAGCGGTTGCCGGAGAAGCCGATGTCATAGCTGTTGGCAAAATAGTTGGCAATAATCACACTGAGCAGAACAATTCGGTTGGGCCCTTCATAATCCTGCCAGCGGTGGTGATACACGATTGCATCGTGAATCTCATCCCCGAGTTTCCAGGCTTTCGAGATAATATTGCCCACATCGGCGTGTGAAAAGCCGACTATCTCTTTCTCGCTGCGGTAGAGCGGCTGCCGGGTGCGGTCCGAGAGCGCCAGGGCATCCAGATACTCCTGCGAGAGGGTGTTGTTCAAAGGAATCTTTCCGATGTCATGCAGCAAACCCGCTACAAAAAAGCTCTCCTGCTGATTTGCAGGTATCTTTTTCTGTTTTGCAATCAGTTTGGCGGTAACGCCGACGCAGAGGGAGTGCCGCCAGTAGCCG
>CAZAMY010000119.1:0-6984 GCA_964485995.1 uncultured Sediminispirochaeta sp. | reverse complement strand
CAAAGGATCGGGAATGATTCACCCCAATATGGCCACTATACTCGGCTTTATTATGACGGATGCCGATATCGAGGCCCCGTTACTACAGCATATGTTGAAGAATGCGGTTGAAGAGAGCTTCAACATGGTAACTGTAGACGGGGACACCAGCACCAACGACATGGTGCTGGCCCTGGCAAACGGCGCTTCCGGGGTATCGGTGGATTCTCCTGACAGCTCGAGCTGGCAGGAGTTTACGAACGGACTGGCCTATGTATGCCGTCAGCTGGCTATCGATATCGCCCGGGACGGAGAAGGGGCCACCAAACTTATCACTGCAGCAGTACACGGAGCAGTATCGGTGGAAGATGCCCGCAGCCTGGCCCGGGGTGTAGTAGGGTCGAGCCTGGTCAAGGCCGCCTTCTACGGCGAGGATGCCAACTGGGGGCGTATTCTGGCGGCAATGGGATACTCCGGCGGTGCCTTCGAACCCGAGAAGGTCGACATTTTATTCCGCAGTGCCGCCGGAGAGGTAATGCTGATGCAATCCGGCTCTCCGGTTCCGTTTGACGAGGATAAAGCTTCAAGAATACTGGCCGAGGATGAAGTAGAGGTGCGTATACGTCTGTATGAAGGCACCGGATCCGCCACTGCCTGGGGATGCGATCTGACCTATGAGTATGTGAAAATCAACGGCAGTTACCGCAGCTGATTCGGCGGTGAGAGGAGAATGCAATGGATACAGATATACAACAAAAGAGCTTCAGAGAGCGGGCGCATACACTGATCGAGGCCCTCCCGTATATACAGCACTTCAGCGGAAAAACAATGGTGATAAAATACGGCGGAAGCGCTATGAGCAATCCTGATCTGCGCAGGCGCATCATGCAAGATATTGCACTACTCAAATATGTCGGGCTGCGTCCGCTGCTGGTACATGGCGGAGGACCAGCTATCAATGAGCTTCTCACTCGAGTCGGTGCGGAAGCCCGCTTCGAAAACGGACTCAGGATAACCGATGCATCCACCATGGAGCTAACCGAGATGGTGCTGGCCGGCAAAGTGAACAAAGAGCTGGTACGGCTTCTGCAGCTGCACGGCGTTGGCGCCGTTGGTCTGAGCGGTAAAGACGGAGGCCTGCTCACTGCAGCCAAGCTGCAGAGTGAAGCTGCCGATCTCGGCTTTGTCGGCCGTATCGAATCGGTCAACACGCGCATTCTGGAGGTGCTGTTTGAGAACGATTTTGTCCCGGTAGTTGCTCCTGTGTCAGCCGATGCCAATGGAACCACCTTCAATATCAACGCCGATGATGCTGCGGTGGCCATTGCGGCCGCCCTCAAGGCTGAAAAACTGCTGTTTCTCACCGACGTCCCGGGCATTCTCCGATCGGTGGACGATCCGGGCAGCCGAATCAGTAGAGTTACCAGTACTGAAGCCCGGGAGCTAATCGGCAACAAAACTGTTGCCGGAGGTATGGTTCCGAAGGTTCGCTGCGCCGCCCAGGCGGCTGAAAACGGCGTAGCGGCCACCCATATAATCGACGGCAACCTCCCGCACGCCCTGCTGTTGGAGATCCTGACCAGCGAGGGGGTCGGCACCCTGATAGAACCGGAGAAAATAACACATTCCAAGGAGAACGAAAAATGAGCAACTGGATAGACCGCAGTAAAAAGGTTCTTATGAACACCTATTCCCGCTTTCCCCTTACCTTGACCGAAGGTTCCGGGGTATACGCAAAGGATGATCACGGGAATGAATACCTCGATTTTCTGGCCGGTATTGCCGTGAATGCACTCGGTCATGCCCATCCTTCGCTTACTACGGCAATTGCCGAGCAGGCCGGCAAAATGCTGCACTGCTCGAACCTGTATCACATTCCGCAGCAAACCGAACTCGCAGAAAAACTGGTTGAGCACAGCAGTTTCGACAAAGCCTTTTTCTGCAACAGTGGAACCGAGGCAATCGAATCGGCACTCAAGCTGGCCCGCAAATGGGGCGGCCTCAATAAAAACGGAGCCGCCAAGATAGTGGCTATGGAGCACTCTTTTCACGGGCGAACTATCGGGGCTTTATCCCTGACCGGCCAGGTGAAGTATCAGAAGGCCTTCAAACCACTGATGCCGGCGGTGGAGTTCGTTCCCTTCAACGATATCGATGCGCTAGCCGCAGCGGTAGACGATTCAACTTGTGCTGTTATCCTGGAACCGGTGCAAGGTGAAGGCGGAATATTCCCGGCGCGGCAGAAGTATCTGCAGGAGGTACGGCGCATCTGCAACTCTAGTGATAGCCTGTTGCTGTTCGACGAGGTACAGTGCGGTTTGGGGCGCACAGGTACCCTGTTCGCGCACCAGTACTACGAAGTAGAGCCGGATGCGGTTGCCCTGGCAAAGGGACTGGGCGGAGGATTTCCGGTAGGTGCGCTCCTGGCAAAGGAGCGGGCAGCAGTCTTCGAACCGGGCGACCACGCTTCTACTTTCGGCGGAAATCCGCTGGCCGCAGCAGCTGCGCTGGCGGTTATTACCCAGCTCACCGGCGGTCTGGTGGAGCATTCCCGTGAAGTGGGCGCCTATCTGCACGAAAAGTTGAGCGGGCTTGCCATGAGCACCCCCCGCATACAGGAAATCCGCGGGGTGAATCTGATGATCGGTATTCAACTTGACAGGGATGCTTCGCCCTACGTGGAGAAGTGCCAAAAAGCCGGGCTGCTGGTGGGCAAAGCCGGGCCAGATGTGCTCCGTCTGGTTCCGCCCCTGATAATCGAGAAGGAACACGTCGACAAAGCGATAGAGGTTCTGTCCAGCGTATTATCGGAATAAAACCCATACGATAGGCTGTTTCTGGCGAGCTGCTTATGACAGCTCGCTTTCGAGGGATGCAGCAATAAAAAAGCCTGCCGAACTGGCAGGCTTTTTCTTCATCTTGAAAGATGGCTATATGGACACTCTTACATGAGATCCTTAGGCTTTCGGGCAGTGTTGCCGGTAGCTTCACATACCGCAACGTGCCGAATTTTCCCGTTCTTGAAGACTGATTTCATTTTGATAGTGCCACCCCAACGGCTGGTCAGTTGCTGGGCCCCTTCACGACGGGCGTTCTTGGATATGTTTGCAGCCATATGTTCCTCCTCAAATAAATGTGCGGCGAGTGGTACTATAACTCACTTTGCCCCCAACGTCAAACCCTAATCAGGTAATTTTCGGTTGTTTCTTGGCCCTAAAATACATATATTTTACCCAGAATGCAAGTACTCACAGCCATTTTGAAAGCGATTCGTTGGGTTATTACCCTCCCGATTATTCTATACCAATATCTCATTTCTCCGGCTCTGCCGGGAGCCTGTATATACAACCCTACCTGCAGCCGCTACTCCCGCGAAGCTATCATGCAGCATGGGGTCTTGAAGGGACTCATCCTGGCACTCACCCGCATTTTCCGCTGTGCCGGCGGCCTATTTACCGGTGGGCGAGATCCTGTGCCTGAGAAGTTTTCTTTTGACTACATAGGGGGGGCTTACAAGCAGTTCTGGGCGCGATCAAAGGGGCACTCGTCAGAGGACTGATGCGACAAGCGCTCCTGCTCAGCGTGTAATATCCCGCAGGAAAGAAGTCAGTACCTGCAGCGCGTTCTCATTGAATCCGCCTTCCGGGATGATAAGATCGGCATAGAGCTTCGTTGGCTCGATAAAGTCATAATGCCCCGGTCGGACTACTTCCTGATACTGCTGAATAACTGAGTCTACAGTCCGGCCGCGCTCCTTCATATCGCGCTCCAGCCGCCGGATAAAGCGAATATCGTCGGGGGTGTCAACGTACAGCTTCAGATCGATGAGCTCCCGAATGTGCGGATCGAAGAACACCATAATGCCTTCGAATATAATCAATTTCTCCGGCTCTACCCTCACCGTTTCATCTTTACGGCGATGGTGCACAAAATCGTACTGCGGCATATCGATTGGCTGACCGGCTTTCAGCTTTGAAAGATGCTTGTGCAGCAGCTCATTGTCAAATGCCTCCGGATGATCGAAGTTAAAGGCGGTTATGTTGGCATTGTTGATATATTCTGCGGATTTATAATAGTTATCCTGGGGAATGAATACGAAATCAGATACGATTTCAGAAATTTTCCTGACAATAGTGGTTTTCCCCGAGCCGGACCCGCCGGTAATCCCTACCAGCTTCACATTCTGGAAACGCTCCGATTTGAGCTTGGGTTCAGCCTGCCCCTGTGTGTTATTTGATGCGTTCATGGATGATATTATCCCCGGGGAGCGGTTGCCGGGTCAACGGGTTTTCCGTTTTTATACACAAAAAAGAATACTTTGGCGGTTTTCTCGATAGGATTTATCCCGAGCCGTCCCAACACGGTTCCCGCCTCGACTTGATCTCCTACCTCAACATAGGTTGCCTCGTTGCCGCCATACGCATAAATCATGCCGTTTAAGGATTCTACCATAACCAGGTTCCCGTACCCACGGTAGGGCGCCACCCATACCACCTTGCCGGAGCTCACTGAAACCACCTCATCACCGCGGCTGCCGGTTATCTGAGTACCTCTCAGTTTACCGTTCAACCTGCTGCGGTTTCCGGCATGCGGCCAGAGCACATCCTTGCCCTCGACAACCTCAGTGTAACTCTGGGAGTCTCCCCTCGGCTGTCCATCCGCCTCTGCGGTTTCCGCTCTGCCAGCGCTTGTGTCGCTGGCGCTTGTATCGCCTGCGTAGGCATCCCCGCCGGCCGGTTGTGACTGGCTGTCAGTGCCCCGGTCTTCAGCAGCAACTGAAACGGCGGATCCGGGCAGCTCGAGCGCCTGGCCGACTTTGATGATCGCATCCTTCTCGATACCGTTTACTTCGCGCAACTCCTCTACCGAAATCATGTTTCGCCGGGCTATTCCGTAAAGAGTATCGCCTTTCTGTACAATATAGGTGTTGGGGACAGTGATGCGGGTGCCGGCCTTCAGGGCACGCGGATTCACGATGCCGTTAGCCTGAATGAGCGCCTGTACGGACACATTGAATTCACGGCCGATACTGTACAGCGTGTCGCCCTTTTCAACCACCACTACCTTGTTTTCAGCTCCGATTGAAACGAGTCCGAAAAATATTCCTATTAGCCAAATACACAGAAGTCGTTTTCCCATCTCGGTCTAATCTTCGGATAAAGAGCCCATAAACTCAATAGCTCAGCAGCAATTCTCATTTTAAAGTGTTGATGTCAACACTTTAAAATGAGAATGCCTCAAACCGTTAGAAAATGAAATATTTCCTAAGCAAATGAAGCAAATTCTCAGTTTGGAAGTCTCCTGACTTCCAAACTGAGAATTGCTAATAGCTCAGAAGAAATATTGCCATAAGAAGTAGCCTGCGTTACAGTACTATTAGATATACTGAGAATAGAGGAATGAAATGCAGATTAAAAACGGATTATACGGGCTGCTTCTGCTGGGAGTTTTGATGAGCTTGCCGGCCGAAGGCATCGCCGAAGAACAGGGCGGCATCATCAGCCATCAGATGCAGTTGAATGAAATGCTGCCGCTGGAAAAAGTGGTGCTGTTTTCTAGCGGAGTCGGCTATTTCGAACACCGCGGTTACATTGAGGGGAATACCTCGCTGGAGGTATCCTTTGCTACCGAAGAGATGGCTGATATACTCAAAAGCATTGTCCTTCAAGATTACGACGGTGGCAGCATAGACGCTGTGCAGTACCAGCCGCCGGAGCCGCTCCAAAGACAGTTGAAGGAGTTCTCTTTCGATTTACAGAGAAATACCTCTCTGTATGAACTCCTCGGTCAGGCTCGCGGGGAACAGTTGGAAATACAGTTCGGTGATTCTCAACCGCTCACCGGTCGCATTCTGGGGGTAGAAACTCAGCCAGGCAGCGACGCTGCTCCGCCGGAGAAACAGATTACCCTCTACAGTGACGGAAGTATGGTAAAGGTGTCCTTGAGCGACATCGGTAGTCTGCGTTTTTCAGACCCCGCCCTGCAAAAGGAGCTGCAGGAAATCCTGACAGTATTGGCGGGAGCACGCCGGACAGAGCAGCGCAGCCTTACACTCAACTTTTCCGGCGAAGGGCGTCGTGAGGTGATGGTAGGCTATATCCGCCAAATGCCGGTATGGAAGACTACCTACCGTTTAGTACAGCGGGAAAATGAGGCGCCCTTACTGCAGGGCTGGGCCATTGCCGAAAACAGCACCGATTTCAATTGGAATTCTGTTCAACTGAAGCTGGTGGCCGGCCGCCCAATCTCCTTTAGAATGGATATTTATTCGCCGCTCTATGTTACGCGCCCCGAACTTCTTCCACCGGTGCATACCAGCGCTCTGCCCCCACTGTATGAGGAGGGGTATTCCGAAAAGCTCGCATTCAAAGAAGAACCGCAATCGCCGGCTGCCCGGAGAAGGTCGGCCCCGGAAGAACTCGGGGTAATGGACTACACTATGGAAAGCAGCGCCGCTGAACCGAGCTATAAAGCCGCTGATGAGAGTTACTCCGAAGGGGTATCCGCCGGGGCAGCTGCTGCCGAACAGGGTGCTTTTTTTGCCTACACTATTGATACCCCGGTAGACCTGCCGAAACGGTCCAGCGCCCTGGTACCGATAGTGCAGCAGCCGGTTGAAGCCGAAGCACTCTCGGTATACGGAACAGTAGGCACTGCCTCTACGCTTGCCGGAGGCTCCGGTGGGGCTCAGCGCCCTCTCAAGAGCCTGCACCTGACAAACAACACCGGTCTACACCTAATGGGCGGACCAGTAACCCTGTTCGAAGCGGGGATGTACGCTGGAGATGCACGCTTTGACGATATCGTACCGGATGGAAAGCGCCTGATAAGTTATGCCGAGGATCTCGAAACTCAGGTGGTGAAAGAACAGCAACCCCTCCCAGAACAGATTGTGAACCTCAGCATTCAAAACGGCGTATTCCAGTATGTACGCAAGCAGAGAAGAACTACGGTCTATCGTCTTATCAACCGCCGAACCAAAGCGACCAAGCTTATGATACAGCA
>CAZAMY010000118.1:0-7021 GCA_964485995.1 uncultured Sediminispirochaeta sp. | reverse complement strand
GAGGGGCTAGTGGGCATTGCGCTCGTGGAGGTTCAAGTCCTCTCTGCAGCATAAATAACTCCCTAATAGGGAGTTATTTTTTTATATCCTAGAAAAAAGTCTTTTACTCCCTTTCAAACTTTTTGTAGAAGTAACTCTCCGGATTCAGTTCTTCAGCGAATTCCCGTAGATTTCCACGGATCAGGTCCTCTTCATAAGTCAGACCATCCGGACTGATTCGTATAAGTAGGTACACAAATCGATTTTCCACAGTCTGTATTCGTGTGGCAATGACTTTGTACCATTGCGCACCATCCGAATCTTGCCATGTTTCTTCAACTGTATAAGAGTATAGTTTCGACAGCCTTTTAGCATATGTCGTTGCATATGCTTCAATTGTTCTCCCGTCAGGTGAATATACGAATTTCGGTGTTTTGTGAGTAGCATTGTATTCAGGATTTATCCAGGTTCCTACTAACGTAGAAACCTCCTCGGCTGACAGCATCGCCACTGAAAGAACTGATAATAGAAATACAAGATTGATGAGATTCTTCATTGATTTCCTCCATATAAAAATCTTTATACGTGGAAAGCTCAATAATTTAGATTGACTGTTGTAGGATATAACAAGACACTTCTTTAAATGAGACAGTTATAGAAACATTATATACCTTGACATCACAGCTGTCAAAATCGAGTATCTTTCTTACATCATCTTGTGACCGGAGGCCGAAAAACTACTTTAGAATCTGAAACTGCGTATCGTCAGTAGGTTCGCCGCCGATGGATGCTCGGATGGTTGCAACGCCCCGGTTTTCAAACTCCGTGGCTACCTTGTCCTGTAGCTCCTTCCCCGGAGTCAGGGCAAGCATGTATCCCCCGCGCCCCCCGCCGGTGACTTTCGCACCGTAGGCGCCGAGTGAACTGGCCAACTCGCAGAGTTCGATCAGTTTTTCATGCGACAATCCCATATCGATAAGAATTTTGTGGTTTTCATTCATTATCCGGCCGGTTTCCCGCAAATCATACGCCGCAAGTGCTTTTCCGAGTTCTTCCACTTGGCCGCGGATAGTATCGAGCCGCTGATTGAAAAGCTTTCCATCCTCGCTCTCCTGCTTTTCCAGGAAGCCTTTCAGTGAGGCGGTGTTGGAGGTCACGCCACTATTCCCGAGCACTATCTCAACCGGTTCTTTCAAATTGACCCGCTCAAATTGTTTTACGCCATTTTTAATTTGGTATTTGATTACGCCCCCGTAGGTGGAAACGGTGTTATCCAGCCCGCTGGGCAGTCCGTGATACCCGAACTCCCCTTCCCAGGCTACGTGATTGATATCCAGGATATCCATGTTCAAGTCGAACTCCCGGTTACAGGCCCGGGCGAAGGAGACACAGATAGCTGCGCTGGCGCCAACTCCGCTGCCGGCCAGCAAATCTCCGCCGACAGTAATTTTAATGGGATTTTTATCTACATCCAGCCCCATCACCTCGATCATCCGGTTGAAAGAGACCTCGCAGTCCTGTTCTTTTGCCTTTTTATACCCCGGAACCTCGATGCGGTTATCCTCAAGCGTCCAGCCGCTGCCGCTTTCCAAGCGATCGACTGTACACTCGGTTTCAAATGGAATCGCCGCCAGGATAGCCGGTATTTCCCATAGAACAAACTGGTCACCTATTAGAATTGTTTTTCCAAATCCTTTGCCTGTACTCATAACTCATCTCCCTTCGCCTGTAATACTTTCTCCATTTCCTCAATGAGAAGTCCCTCCTGACCAACCGTAACCGTAGTGGCGGCCGAAAGCCGGTGGCATGCATCCGAAAAGCCCCCAATACTGGAGGTTGCTTCCGGAAGAAACTCATTCAAACCCAACTTTTGCTTCGATCTGATCTTCTCGGTAAGATATTGAGACACTCTCATAGAAATCTTGCTGGCATTGAAATCGATATGCCCGAATCCGGGTACTTCATCCGGAACCCTCTGAAAGCCGGCCAGATATTTAGTGTGATCAAGAAAATCCATATCCTTGATGAAATTACAGAACACACCAATCATCTTCACTCCCATTGGCTCGAAGCGGTTTTTCACATCGAACCATTGAATATGGTCGGTGGTATGAAGATTTGACTTTAGCTGTTCAATCTCCTTCTGAAATATGGCATCCTGCTTCTGTTGTAGCTCTTTTATATGTCCTTCGATTTCCTTACTTACACCTGTCTGACAGATCTCGATTCCGATATCAGTGCCGTGCTGGTAATAGCCTACCCCTCCGACGGTATCCAGCCTAGCGCAGATCTCGGAAGCAGGATATTCCTGCGAATTTATTACGATTCGATAGTCCTCACCCGTAGTTCGCTGCACCACCTTGATGTTCCCGCGCTCAACCGCAGTTTCGAGTACATCCCGATTCACTCCCGCCAGCGCTCCATCTACAATAAAGCCGTCGCCGATGGCTCCCAGCACGCCCAGGTGCGCATCTGCCGTTGCAGCAGAACTATGCCGACGCAGCAGTATTTCAGAAAACAGAAAGCAGGTGGCTGAGGCGGAAATGTCCCGGTCCCCTTTCAGGTCGAACAGCTCGCCGTCCAGGAGAAAGACCTTCTCATCGCTTACACCTTCCGCCGGGTGATGGTCCAGAATAATCACAAGATTTTCCTGTTTGTTTTTCGCAGCGATTAGGGGCGCGATCTTTCCGGCAAAATCCGCAAATACAATTATCTCGCCTTTACGGGCGAACAGTTTTTCGAGAACTTGCGGATACGGTTTTTCCAATGAGAACCGTTCTACCGTATAGCCGGCATGTTCGAATGCGTTGAGTAGGATTGTTCCAGAACTTAGTCCGTCGGTATCGTTATGATGCAGCAAGACTATCTTCCGGCTGGCGGCTTGCTCAAGAGCGGAAATGGCCTGTTCCATGGCCTGCAATAAATCTTTTTTCATAGAGTTTCATGATACAATGAAAGAAAATGATCAGTCAAAAGAAATATCTAATCTGCTTGGAATCCCTGGACGCTAGTTAGCAGCGTTACTACATTGTAGGTATGAAAATAATGGAAGGTGTATATACCCTGCCGATAGAGGTAAAGTTTGGAGAAAAAACGCTCTCCATCAATCCGGTATTGATTGAACTGCCGCGGGGGCTCGCTCTGATCGATGCAGGCATGAGTAACACGACCGATCAACTGACGCACAGAATACAGGAAACCGGGCACAGCATTAAAGAAATCCGATTACTGATTTTAACCCATCAGGACGGTGACCATGCCGGCGGCGGTTCATTTGTAGTTGAGCAATCCGGGGCAACAGTCTGTACCAGCAGCCTCGAAGCGCGTCCAATATCTGGCGAAACACGACCACGCGGGCCGGAGGAAAACAGTTATCCAACGGTTCCGGTTGACGTCGAACTTTTGGAGGGTACCGTGTTCCGTACGTTGGCCGGTCCCATGGAAGTAATCGAGACTCCGGGCCACACTCCGGGTCACTTCTCGCTTTTTCTGCATAACAACGGCACCGTCATAGCCGGAGATGCCTTGGTTATTCACAAAGGGCAGCTGGCCGGGCCCCATCCGAAAATGTCGGAGGACATGCAGGCCGCCCGTAAAGCCATAGATCACATTGCCGAATACCCGGTTCGAGATGTGCTCTGTTTTCACGGCGGCTATACCCAGACCTCACCAGCAGCACTGAAAGAGCTGAGTAAGAGCTTGTCATAGCCGGCCGATAGCTGTTGACCAACCGGGGCGCGCTGACAGGAAAGATCGGGCTGTGACTACTCGAACTGGTAGCTGAGTTCCAGGCCGCCCCCGGCTACTACTCCGGTAGGTCGGTCTGAGGAGAACAAAGGTGAGATAAAGCCCTTTACTCCGGCGGTGAAGTTCGTCTCACCGAGTGTTAGTCCAGCAAATCCGTTTAACTGAGGTCCGATGGAGAAAAATGAATTACCGGGATCGTCCTGGGAAGAATGATAATCCGGTCCATAGTGAAGAATTACCCCCATACCAGCACCGACAACCGGGTGGGTTCCCGCTTCATCACCAAGGCTGTGTTCATACATTACCACCGGTTCGAGCTGCAGCATGTCGAAGGCCGCAGCAAAAACTATTGGTCGAAAGAGCGGGACATTTATTACCACAGTTCCGGCATCACTCACAGGAACCCGGATGTCGAAGTACACCTCTCCGATTGGGCCTCCGGGTACGCCGGCTGGAGATCCAACACACATTCGAACATTATCATAGCGCCCCCCGGCTAAGATGCGAATGCCCAGAGAAATCCCCTGCTTCCCGTCTGCACGCACACCCGAGGAAACTATCGCCAACAACACAATCGCAGCCGCTGTCATCCGTTTCATTTTCACTCCTCCCCTGACATTATATGTATGCATCGCTGTTTCTATCAATAAAAACATTTTGACTTACTAACAGGCCCATGGTAAAGTGGTTTATTGCCGGAGAAGCCGGTTTTTCATTCTTTTCTGCGAGTAGTATGGTATGCTGTCTTCGAAAAGACAGTCTCTTCTTGTGCTGCTGGTGCTTTTATTTGTATTCCTATTGGGACTGTTCATCGGACATCTAACATTCTCCCCAATTTCAAGATTTGTTCAAAAGCAGAGATTAGAAAAACAGGCGCAACAATTCAAAGCAGAGAGAATCCATACTTTTCTTAACAAACCAGTTCCTTCCATAGCTTCCACCACATCCAATGGAGAACCTTGGCGCTTGAGTAACCAACAGGGAAACATAGTAGTGCTGCATTTCTGGTCCAGTTCATGTCCCGCATGTCATGAACAAATCAGTGCTGTAAAAGATCTATATAATGATCACAGTGCAGAAGAAGAGTTCTCTATGGTTGGAGTCTGCTTAGATTTCAATCAAGATTTAATTAACTGCTTAAATGAAGCTTACAATTTATCATGGATACAACTGTTTGATTTGCATAAAGGTGCTGAAGGTTCGCTTGCAGCTGAGTTTCAGATCCGCAGTATCCCTTCAATCTGGATAATCGATCAAGAGGGAATTGTTCGCGGCATGGATTTGACTGTAAGTGAAGCAAGAACAGTACTCACAAATATAATGAGTCAAATCTGAAGATTCTGAGTATTTTTAGCGATGGAGGCTAAGAGTGACAAAAAAAATCTTGGGAATTATGGCTGGAATTGTACTTCTATTTGCGCTTGATTTTGTTCTCCTTTTTTCTAGCTGCTCAATGGATAGCGAGGTAGAGTACGTGTGTAAATTGATCGATGATGGCGAATGGAATCGCAATGGTTGGGTAATGGCAACGAGTGAGGACGATGCATTGGATGCCTGCGAAGCAAAATATGGTGACTATAACACCAGTTGTTCGAGTTGCTGGCAGAATTAAGAAAGTGTAATTTCATATTAGTTTTTATCCCCCTATAAGTACCAAACGAGCAAAATTTGCCTCGACGCGCTGATAATTGTAGCTTTAAAATAATGATACAACGAATCGCGCTGCAAAAGTTACTGTTATTTATAGAGAGCGTTCTGATTGTCGCTGTGATGGTGGCGCTGGTTGTGGTGGTCGCCCTGCAGGTTTTCGGCGGCCTCGGGATCATGGTGGTACTCGTCGGGGTGCTGATGCTCGGCTATATGTCCCAGCGTCAGGGGCAGCCGCCGATTCCGGATAATCTGCTGCCGGTCTCCCGGGAGCAGGCGCCGCAAATCTACGATATGCTCGACGAGCTGACATCGAAAGCGGGATTGAACCAGAGTCCCTCCGTGTATCTACTGTCCGAACAGATGATGAATGCCGCCACGCTGGAGACGCGGGAGGGTCCGATCATTGTGCTCACGCCCTCAGCGGCCAATCACCTGACAGACAGACAGCTGCGGGGCATCATAGCTCATGAGGTCGCGCATCTGGAGTTCCGCGATACAGTGCTCTTGAAACTGACCTCCATTGTGCACATCATTACCCAGAGCATCGCCAATGTGGCCTGGTTTATGCTGATTATGTTCTTTCCGCTGCTTGTGTTGTCGGAGGGCACGTTTCCGCTGTATCTTCTTTTGATTCTGTTCGGGGCGCCGCTGGCCAGTGTGCTGCTGCAGCTTGCTTTTTCCAGGTCGAGAGAGCTGAATGCAGACCTGGGGGCCGTGGAATTGACTAATGATCCGGAAGGACTCGCCGCTGCGCTCGATCAGATCGACCGGGTCCGCTCAGATACCCTTTCGCAGCTGTTCCCCTTCAAAAAGCCCAAGCAGCCCAGCACTATTTTTCGGTCTCATCCGAACATTCCTGCCCGCATCAGACGATTGCACAAGATTGCTGCTATGCGGGAACAATAAATGCGGCCTGATTGGCATTTACATTTTAACAATCACTTTTATATTTTACCTATTGGTGCTATTATACTTTCAATGCAGCTAATAGGAGACACTTATGCTTGATCCGGTTTTGATAAATGACATGACCGAAATGCTTACAAAACACTTAAAGCCGAATCAGATCGATGAAATTGGCAGGATGTTACTCAAACGTTACAATTCACATGAAAAGCTCGGTATTGATGACCATATCACCATTCCACGGCGCCGGGCCGCTGAAACCCTGATTGATGAGTGCCTGAACAGAAAAAAGGATGAAGAGCTCATCAAATGTCTAATAGAGCTCGATGGAAGCGATTTGCTGGGAAAAACCGTCAATTTTGACGGAATCGAAGCGTTCATGAAAGACCTGGTATCCTCAGGTTATTTATATGACTATAAAAAGAGAAAGATTAAAAGGCTGAAAGAAGTTCCGGAAGATCTGCCTAACTGGGGAGCCCTGCGGGATGGAAAAAACTACGAGGTAACGGTTGCAAGTATCGATATTGTCGGTAATTCGGCGCTCGTGAAGAAATACGGCATGCGAAAGATAGAAAAGGTGTATGCAAAGTTCTGGAATCTTCTGCGGAGGATATTGCCGGTTTACGACGGCCGCATCTGGAGTTGGTCAGGAGATGGCGGTCTGGTTGCCTTCACCTTCAAAGATCATCCGACCCGGGCAGTCCTGTTTGCCCTGGAGCTACAAAATGTACTCTCGGTT
>CAZAMY010000117.1:0-7046 GCA_964485995.1 uncultured Sediminispirochaeta sp. | reverse complement strand
TTGGGGTTGATCGGGGTGCCGCAGTCGGTGATAGCCACGTAGTCCAGCACATCGATCTTTCCGGTTTCC
Source organism: uncultured Sediminispirochaeta sp. (assembly GCA_964485995.1). Classification (GTDB taxonomy): domain Bacteria; phylum Spirochaetota; class Spirochaetia; order DSM-16054; family Sediminispirochaetaceae; genus DSBN01. The sequence continues at coordinate 6,977 of CAZAMY010000117.1, read as the reverse complement.
AGGTCGACCTCGATTTCGCAGAAGCCTGCCATGTAGGGCGGGGGAGAAACCTCGCCGCTGTACGAGCCGGTGGCTGCCAGGGTTTTCATGTTGAGCCCTTCGTGATAGAGGGTGTCGTAGCTGAACTCTTTCAGGGTAACCGACTGGCTGCCGTCCTTCATACTGCTGATCTGCTTCTTGCCGTCCTTTACCCACAGTTCGCGGCCGTTGAACTCGATATCATCGGTTTCAACCTCGAACTTTTCGGCGGCGGCCTCCCGCAGCACCTTTTTCATATTTTGGGCGGCGCGGATAACCGCGTTACCGGTCACGTAAGTGGTACTGGAGGCGTAGGCGCCGACATCGTAGGGGGTGCGGTCGGTGTCGGAGCTGTAGACGACAATGTCGTCGGCCGGCACTCCCAGCTCTTCGGCGGCAATCTGGGCCAGAATCGTGTCGCTTCCGGTTCCCAGGTCGGTGGCCCCGATCAAGAGTTTGAAGAATCCGTCGTCCTGCAGTTCGAGGGTCGCCGAGCCCATATCGATGTGCGGTATGCCGGAGCCCTGCATGGCGATGGCCATGCCTTTACCCCGGACCTTGCCGTTCTGTACCTCGCCCTTCAGCTTCTTCGGGTTCCAGTCGATCAGCTCACGGCCGCGGTCAACGCAGTACTGCAGCTTGCAGCTCTCGATCCACATTTCGTGACCTTCGCCGCCTTCGCCCATGATGCGGAAAATATCGCTGGTCTCGCCCTCTTTGATCATGTTCTGTTCCCGCAGCACCGCCGGATCCATACCCAGCTTACTGGCCATTTCGGTCATAGCCGATTCGAGGGCGTAGTTGCCCTGAATGGCCCCGTAGCCGCGGTAGGCGCCGGCGGGGGTGCGGTTGGTGTACACGATCTTCCCGCCGAAGCGGACCGCTTCGACTTTGTTGTACATCGGCAGCGATTTGGAACCGCAGTTGGTAAACACGGTCAGAGCATGCTCGCCGTACGCTCCTGTGTCGGAGAGCACCTGCAGGTCGATGGCTTTAATCTTCCCGTTCTTGTCGGCCCCCAGGCGGATATCCAGGCGCATTTTGTGGCGGGCGAAAGAGGATTCGAACACCTCTTTGCGGCTCATCACCACCTTGGCCGGTTTTCCGGTTTTCATGGTAACCAGCATGGCGAATAGCTCCAGATGGATCTGCTGCTTTCCGCCGAACCCACCGCCGATGCGCGGCTTCTGTACGCGGATATTCCGCAAGGGTACTTCGAACACTTCGCCCAGGATTCGGCGGGTGTGGAAGGGGTTCTGGGTGGATGTGACGATATTGATACGGCCGTGCAGGTCGTAGTAGCTGAAGGATGCGTGCGGCTCGAGAGCGGCGTGGGCCTGGGCCTGGGTGTAATAACGCCGCTCGACCACATGGTCGCAGCCCTTGAGCACCTCATCTACATCGCCCAGGTTCATATCATAAGTGGCAGCTATGTTCTTCTTGGGTTCGAAACCCATCGGAAACATGGTGTACGCCTCGGGCTCGGGGTGCACAACGGTATCGCTGGTCTCGGCCGCTTCCATATCGACCAGCGGCGTCAGCACCTCGTATTCGACATCGATCAGCTCGACTGCCCGGCGAGCGGTATGTTCATCGATTGCCGCCACCACTGCGACTTCGTCGCCGGGGTAACGGACGTATTCGTCGAGAATAAACTTGTCTTTGGGGCTCGGTTCGGGATGGCCCTGTCCGGCGCGGGTGATGGGAACCCGGGGTACATCCTGGTAGGTATACACAGCCTCGACGCCCGGCAGATCGAGCGCTTTGCTTGCATCGATTTGTTTGATTTTGGCAAATGCGTGGGGGCTGCGGACCAGTTTGACCACCAGTGCATCTTTGGGGGTCAGGTCGTCGGTGTAGGCCGGCCGGCCGGTAATTAGTCCTTTGCCGTCTATCTTGGCGCGGTCATGTTTTACTGTAGTAAACTGCTTATCCATTTTTGGCCTCCACGTACTTGGTGATTGCACGAAGTTGTCCTTCATATCCGCTACAGCGGCAGAGATTTCCGGCTAAGTAGTGGCGAATCTCCTCTTCGCTGGGGGAGGTGTTTTCCTGCATCAGCGCATATACGGTCAGGGCAAAGCCCGGCCCGCTGAACCCGCACTGATCGGCACCTTCGGCGGTGAGGTAGTCGGCGAACTCGGCCGCCTCTTGTTCGATGCCCTTTACCGTTACAATTTCCTGACCCTCGGCTTTAGCCGTCAGGGTAGAGCAGGAAAGAATCGGGGCGCCGTTCATCAGAACAGTACACACACCGCAGCTGCCGCTGTCGCAGCCTTTCTTTACTTCTACATAGCCGGCATCCCGCAGTACATCCACCAGCATGTCGCCGGCTTCGATCTCGAGCCGGCGGGGCCGTCCGTTTATTTTTAGCTCAATTGTCATTACGCCACCTCCTGAATAGCCCGTTTTACGAGGCTGCGGCATACGGATGTGCGATACTCGGCGGTACCGCGTACATCGTTGCCGAAGTCGAGTTCCTCCGCAGCCGCGGCGCCGGCTTTGGCCGCCAGCTCTTCGCCCGGTTGTGCTTCTGTTCCGAGGATCTCCGCGGCTTTTGCCGAAAGTCGTGCGCTGCCGGGGCGTGCACCGACTGCCACCCGCCAGCCGCCGTCCCGCCGAACCGCACAGGCATTCAGAATCGAGAAGTCGGTGCGGGCGATGCGCACGCCTGCGTATGCGCCGTGAACGTTGTCTGTGTCGATAATGATTTTTTCGATCAGAGCCGGTCCGTCGGTACGTCCGGTAAGATAAGTCTCAAAATCGACCTCACCCTGCTTGTAGAGGGCTACCCTGGCATTGAGTGCCAGCAGGACGGTATTGAGATCGGAAAAACCGAACTTTCCGCCAACAGTCCCTCCTACGGTGATGAGATGACGCATCTGCACTCCAACTATGTGGGCTACCGTCTTTCGAAACAGGCCGTTGAAGGCCTGGTTTAGTTCAGATGATGTTTCAAGGTCACGTGCAGTGGTCATTGCTCCAATCTCGATTGTGTTGCCGCTTTTTTTGATAAAACGAAGATCGAGAGAGGAGAGGTCGACTGCAAGCTCAACTCTACGGGAATTCATTCGGGACCATGCGCCCCCACCGATAAGAAAGGCCTTTTTGTCGGCGAGAAGTGAGTACGCTTCCTCTAAGGATTGCGGACGCACGTATGTGGATATTTCCATGACCGTTCCTCCAGATATTATTGCTTATTGTGCGGCGTAATTGTAACATGGACCACGCCCTTGCGCAACAAATTGCAACGAAAGAGGCCGGGGTTTATCGAAAAAATTTTATCGAAATAGGAACGGCCGGGCCGGCATGCTTCGCTGTTACGTTACACCAGCCCAGCTCACCTCACCTCAGCTCAGCCGAGCTCAGCCGACAGCTTCAGCTCCGGCTGCGCCTGAAGAGCAGCCCGGCCAGATATACTGCCCCGGCAAAGACTATGGTGGTTGAGCCGGAGGGCAGGTCGAGTACATAGCTGGTTCCCAGGCCGAAGCTGGTAAAGAGTGCGCAAAAGAGAGCCGCCAGCATCATCATCTGCCAGAGTTTTCGCGAGAAAAGGCCGGCGGTAGCTGCAGGGATAGTCAGCAGGGCGATGACCATGACGATACCAACTACAGTGACCATCAGTACGACGGTCAACGCGATCAGAAATATGAGCAGAATATAATACAGACGGGTGGGAATGCCTCTCAGGCGGGTAAACTCCTCATCGAAGGAGAGCGCCAGAAACTGGTGGTAGAACAGAATTCCCAGGCTTATCACGACTACATCGAGCACCAGAATGAGGATCAGTTCCTGTCGACCGACCAGCAGAATGTTGCCGAAAAGATAGCTCATCGGGTCGACGTAACCCGGTGTTTTTGCGATAAAAAGCAGCCCGATTGCCATACCGATGGCCCAGATGCTGCCGATGATGGTGTCTTCCCGTTCGTTGTAATAGGTACTAACTAAACCGATAATCAGGGCTGCCAGCATGGCGGCAATAACCGCCCCGTGCAGCGGCGAGAGGAACTCCATACCGTAAGTATGCTGCAGATAAAGCGCTGCCCCTATGCCGGCCAGGGCGGCGTGACTGATGGCGCCGGCGATGTAGGAGATCCGTTTGACTACTACGAACGATCCCATTATTCCGAAGGAGACGCTCGAGAGCAGTCCGGCGATAAATGCATAGCGAATGAAGGGCACATTCGGATCGGCTAAGGCTGAGAAAAACTCCTGTAACATATCTAATCCTCTAAGTTGATGTCGTGGCGGACCATTCGCATTTGGTTGCCGTAAGCGGCGCTGATCAGAGATGCATCCAGCTTGTCAGCGGGGTGCTCATGGACTATGTTGTTCACACAAAACACACGATTGGTAATGTCGTCGACGAAACCGACGTCGTGGGTTACCAGCAGTATGGTATGGGTTTTATTCAGCTCCTCTAAGAGTTCATGCAGCATGGAACCGACTGCAGCATCTACGTTGGAGGTCGGCTCGTCGAGCAGCAAGATCGAGGGCCGCCCCGCCAACGCTCGGGCAATTAACACCCGCTGGCGCTGACCTCCGGACAGTTCCTGAAAAGAGCGGTTGGCGATCTCTGCCAGCCCCACCTTTTCTAATGCCTCCGCCGCCGCCCGGCGGTCATGCCTTGAATAAAATCCCATCCGTTTTTCGAGCCGTCCGGTTAAAACTACCTCGAACACGGTAATAGGAAACTGATCATCAAAGCGTGAATATTGGGGCACATATCCGAGATACCCCATATTGCCGCGCGGAGATTCTCCGTACACTTTCACTGTGCCCGAATCCGGCTCGAGAAGCCCGAGTATCAGTTTCAGTAGAGTGGTTTTTCCCCCGCCGTTGGGACCGATAATACTGACCATATCCCCGGCCTGTATGCCCAATGAGACATTGTCCAGCACATTATACTGAGAGTATCTGAATTCTAGATTTTCAACTTCAATTACGCTTTGTGAACTCATTGAGTTAGTCCGCTTTGTATTGCTGAGGCTATCGAACGCATGTTCTGCATGTACTGCGGCTTTAGGGGGGCTACTTCAACTACTGCTCCACCGATGGCATCTGCAACCCGGCGGGCACTGGCTTCTGAAAACTCCGGCTGCACGAAAATGACCTTCACGTTATTCGCCTTGGCGGTGCGGATTACTTCCTGCAGCTGACGGGCACCCGGTTCTTTCCCGCCCATTTCGATTGCCATCTGTGAAAGGCCGTAGGTTTCGGCAAAATACCCGAAGGAGGGGTGATACACTAAAATAGTGCTGCCCTTCACCGGCTGCAAGATTTCCTCGAGTTCGGCGTGCAGTTCCTCCAGCTCTTGTGTGAACCTGCGGTAGTTTTCCCGGTAGAGCTGCTCTTTTTCAGGCTCGGCCTGTATCAACCCGTCCCGGATATGTGCCGCCTGTTCGATTACTAACGGCGGTGCGAGCCATATATGCGGATCGGGCTGTTCACTTTCGTGGTCATGTCCATCCTCGTGATCGCTGTCAGCCTCCGCCCCGCTTTCTACAATCTCGTCAGCGTGGATGGATCGCTTTTCAATACCTTGTGAGGTGTCGATAATCCGCAGATGCTCCATTTCATCCCGTATCAGGGGCACAAATGCATTTTCAAAGGGCACTCCAATGGTAAACAAAAGATCGGCCTGGCCGAGCCGGGCGACCTGTTTGGGGCTCGGCTCGTAGGTGGCGGGGCTCCGGCCGGGAGGCACCATCACCCTGATTTCGGCGGTGGGCCCGGCAATTTGCTCGACAAAGTACTGCTGCGGCAGGATGCTTACATAGATCAACAGGCTGTTTTCTGGTCCGCTGGTATTAGCCTGCTGTTCCGCAGATCCGGAAGCCCACATTGGGGATTCCAGTGTCAGAAAGAGTGTAAGCAAGAGTGCCAGCGTCGCCGGAACTCTAAATTTTTGTAAAGATCTCATATGGCGTGTCCTTCAGTTGCATCATGATCGCAGGAGAGATAAATTTCATCGCATTCGTTGCATTTCACCACCTGGTGATGCTCGGAAAAATGGCTCCAGTGCTCCTTCTGACTCGGCGTTAAGATACCGGTTCCCTGACAGAGGGGACAGATGTTTTCCATAGCCCGCAGGACGGCATTGCGAATGAACTCGGAGCGATTGGGTATATGGTTGAGTGCTTCAACCAGCTGCCCGTCAGCTTTGAAGGATATTATTTCGTGCTTTTTCATCTAAACCTCACAAAAATACAATGGTATTACTATGTAATAAGTGAAATATAGGCTTCAACTGCCGGGATGTCAAATCAATTCTTTAATTTTTTTATCCAGTAATGTGGTGTCTACGGGTTTGTGCACAAAGTCGTTACAGCCGGCTGCGAGAAACTCATCTGTTTCGGTTTTCCCGGTGGCGGCTGAGAGGGCGATTATCACGAGAGAGCTCAACTGCGGGTCGCTGCGGACTGCTCTGGCCAGTTGATATCCGTCCATGACTGGCATATGCATGTCGATTATAGCCAAGTCATAGCTGCGTTTATGCAGGTATTCGAGAGCTGTCTGCCCTTCAGGAGCCACATCACAGGTATAGCCGAGGTTTTTCAGAATCATCTTCATGAGCTGCTGGTTCACCTTATTATCTTCTGCAACCAGGATGTGGGGTGGGGGCGCGCTCCCTGGGGCTGGTGATTCCTCATTTCCGTTTCCCGGCTGTGTGAACTGGGATGTAACCGGCTTCAAGGGCAGGCTCACAGTGAACACCGATCCTCTGCCTGGAGTGCTGTCTACATTTACTGTACCTTCCATTTCATCCACCAGACTTTTAACGATTGCCAGACCGAGCCCCGTACCACTGTAGCTGCGATTGTCGGCCGCATCAATCTGTTCGAACGGACGGAAGAGCCGATCACACTGCTGTAAATCGATTCCGATGCCCGTATCGATAACCTGTACAACAACCCCCTCGTCTCTGTAATCGGCCTTTAAAACTACTTTTCCCTGCG
>CAZAMY010000116.1:0-7153 GCA_964485995.1 uncultured Sediminispirochaeta sp. | reverse complement strand
TGACGAGGCGGCGGCCCAAAGCGAAACCCAGCCGGACCAGGACCGCTCCGTTTTTTCAGACGAGACGCTGCAGGACCTCGAATCGGTCCAGGGCAGCTCAGGCCAGGCAGATGGTACCCAGGGCCAGACCACCGGCGAGAGCGCCGACAGCGGCCGCACCAGCGGAACCGGCCAGGGGCAAACCGGACCCGCCCCTACCGAAGGCAGCAGCCCGTTCGATTTCGACATAGAAGGCCCCCGTACCCGCACTCTGCAAGACTACTCCCTGCCCCAGCTGAGCGAGGAGGAGCTGGCCGAACTGCCCGGACGGGTCGAGGTTGTGGTAAGTTTTATGCTGCCGCCGAACGGCCGCCCGACGGCCTTGAACACCGAGGTCTCTTCCGGTTATCCTTGGGTAGATGTAAAGGTCGAGCAAGCGGTTCGTACTTGGACATTTTCAGAGGCTCCCCAAGATGCAGAACCGGTTAGAGGGAGGGCTCGAATCGTCATCCGTGCCGCTGATTGATTGGCTGACAGTACGTAAGGAGTAGCTCGAATGATCAAAGCGGTCGGATTCGATATTGACGGAACTCTCTATCCCAACTACCAGATGGTACTCTGTTCCATCCCCTCATTAATTACCGCCCCGCGTTTGATGTACTACTTCGGACAGGTGCGCAAAGAGATTCGCCGTATCGAGTACGATGAACCGCTGCACGAAAAACAGGCGCAGCTTCTGGCGAATAAAATGGGAATTAGCCGCGAAAAGGCTGCGGATCGGATGGAACGGCATCTTTACCACCGCTGGGAGCACTCGTTTCGCTGTATACGCCCCTTCCGGCACGTGCGAGAGACCCTGCTATCATTTAAGCGGGAGGGCTTGCCCCTGGCTGCTCTCTCCGATTTCCCGATAAAAAACAAATTGAAATTCTTGAAATTAGACGATTTGTTCGACTTCAGTATCTCTTCCGAAGAAACCGGCTATTTGAAGCCGCATCCGATTCCTTTTCAGCAGATGGTGCGCCGCTTTGGAGTGGCACCGGAGGAGATTCTCTACGTCGGTAATTCATATAAATATGATATAATAGGCGGGGCGAATGTGGGTATGCAGACCGCCTGGTTGAGTTTCTCCGGCGAGGCCGCAGCCTCCGCAGAAGAGTCGTCAGCTGATATTGTGTTCTCCTCCTTTTACGAACTGCGTAAAAGAGTTTTGGGAGAATGAGGGCACGGCTTTTCACGCCGGCAGTAGTACGTCTGTAATACTCCGGTGCTTGTTTGTAATTGACAACTCGTGTTTCCTGGGTAACAATTACAAATAAGGTGGAGATTCTGGCAAAATTAAGAATCTGGGAGTGGGAACAATGCTATTCTCGTTAGGTAATATTTTAACTCTGTTGATCGTTTTGGTTATACTCGCGGTATACCGTCAATTGGATAAAAACAACCGGTCGCTTACCAAAATCAAGCGGTATTCAGAAAAGATCAAAGAGGAGCTCGATGGCTTTGTCGAGAGCAAGACCACCGAGGTCAAGAATCTGGGCATCGAACTGGATGTGCATCAAAAAACCGGCAAAGAGATCCTTAAGCGAATCAAATCTTCAGAAGAGGAGCTCGAGAACCGGGCAGCCTCCATGCAGCAGATTAACCAGAGAATTGCCGAGTATGATAAAGCGTTATCAGAATTGAAAAATATGACCTCCAAGGTTGATGAAAACCTCCAGCGACTGCACAGCGAGTCGGAGTTTGTCGATAAGATAGGCCGTCAGCTCAGCGGCACCCAGGATCGAATTCAGCATCTTGAGAAGCGTCTCCCGGCCATCACCCAGGAGTTCAATAACATCAATCAAAAGGCCCTGAAAGAGACCAATCAGAAGGCCTTTGCCCATGCGAAAAAGCTTTCCGACCACCTGAACGAGAAAATCCAATCCGACGAGGAACGCCTGGCCGAGCTGGGCGGACACATCGATGGGTTGGAAAACCGGCGCGATCAGTTTGCCGAAGAGGCGGTCGAGCAAATCCAGCGGGTTCTGGATGAAAAAGTCTATCAGGCCGAGCAGTCGGGTGAAAGGCTGCAGGAACAGCTCACAGCGCAGCTCTCCCAGACCAAGGATTCTATCAAGGCGCAGGGCGATGAGATGCTCGAGCAGATCGAGCGTGAAATGCGTTCACTGAATGGAAACGTAGAGGATGTAGAACAGACTATCCAGGAAAAGATTTCGGCCTTCCACGAACGGGTGCACGGTATTGAACAGAAGTACCAGGAGTCTCTGCAGAAAGCCGCCGAAAGAGGGGTGTCTCTGGAGCACGAGGCCTTTGCCAACCTGAAACAGCACATTCACAGTACCGTCGAAGCGACTGAAAACTCGTTCCAGCAGCGGGCTGAAGAGCTGCAGAAGAAGTCAGAGCAGCAGACTGCGGAGCTCGAGCAGAAATACACCGACCTGAGTGCCGAAACTGCCGCCACTGACGGACAGGTTCGCCAGCAGCTCGATGCCTTGGATCAGAAGCTCCACGACTATGAAGAGCAGATGAACTACCGTTTCACCAAGATGGAGGAGGCTACTCAGGATATCGATTCGCTGGACCAGAACCTGCGACAAGCCATGGACCGGGTTACTAAGCGGATCCGGGGCGATTTTCAGGAGTTCGAGCAGCAGCTGGAGCAAGAGCGCGAGGAACAGCGGACAAAGGCACAAGCCGATATTCAGGCGGTGCACGATGCCCTGGCAGAGGTGGAGAATCAGCTGGCAGCTCTAAAAGACCAGGCCGCCAAGAATGTCTCTACCCGGCTTGAACAGTTCGAAAACTCGTTCTACAAAGATCTCGAGGGCCGTTCCGAAAAACTGGACGAGCGCTTCGATGAGTGGAAACTGCAGCTGGAAAACCGTCTTTCCGAACTATCCGGTGAGCAGGACGCCCAGCGACAGCGGGTGGAAGATGAGTACAGCGACGCGCTGCGCGACCGGCTGGCGGAACTGCAGAGCCGGGTCTACAGCCAGCAGGAGAAGTTCGAAAACCAGGTGCAGAGTTTTCAGGATCGCATTCAGGACCGTATGGAGCTCACCTCGCAGCAGCTCGAGGGGCTTGAAGGCGATCTGAAGAATGAAATTGAAACTGCCAAACAGCAGAGTCAGGCGGCCTTCCAGAAAGAGTTTGCGGACTACCAGTCGGCCAAAGAGGCTCAGCTCAAACGGAGTGAGCGCGAGCTCGAGAATACACTGGGCGAGCTGGAGACCAGCGTGAATGAGCGGCGCAGCACTATTGATTCCACTATCGAATCTACCGAATCCGAACTCAATGTCTGGCGAACCCAGATCGAGCAGCAGATTCAGTCGGCCGATGAGGATGTGCGTACCCGCTATGAAAACATCCGCAAGGAGATTGACGATACGGTTTCGGTACTCAAGAGCGAGTTCGAAAGCCAGCGAGACGACTTGATTCTGCAGTCCCAGGATGAACGCACCCGTCTGAAGAACGAACTGAAGGAGATCTCCGATCGCGTACTCGAGCTGGAAGGTGAACTGCAGCGGAAAACCGATGCCGCCTTCGACAGTTTCGGCCGGGAATATGAAAACTTCATGCTCGAAATACAGAAGAAGAATCGTGAGTTCCAGCTCGAACTTGATAAGAAGATAAAAGAGTTCCGCTCAGTCTCTCAGGACACCAAAGAGAAAACCGAGCAGATGCAGAAAAAGCTGTTCGGCAAGATCGAGGAAGGCTATACCACCCTGCAGGTCAATCTGCAGGAGATCGATAAGCGTCAGAAAAACTTTATCGCCCAGACAAAAATATTCGACCGGGCGGATTCACTGAAGGACACGCTTCAGGAGAATATCGAAGACCTCAAAGGCGAGATTACCCGGGTACAGGCCCTCAGCGGAGAGATACGCGAAACCGAGAAGAAGTTCATGTCCATCAAGAAGATGGGGGATGAAGTCGGCAACAAGCTCAACCGCTTTATCAATGAGAAACAGCGCATAGAAGAGATGGAGGGCGACTTCAAAAAGCTTATTAACATCTCTCAGACTATAGATATGAAACTGGAGCAGGTAACCGACAGCCACGACACTCTTCAGAACATTCAGGCGACCATCCGCAGCCTCGAGGAGCTGGAGCAGAGTGTTGAGCAGAAGTACGAACGGCTGGAGAACCGGCAGAAAGTCATTGACAGCACCATTCAGCAGGTTGATAAGAACTTTCAGAAGATTGATGACTTGGAGAAGAACATCGGCTCACTGGAAGATCGAACCGCCGAAGTGCCCAAAAAACTCGAGGATGTGAGCCACCGCATCATGCAGCTGGCGGACAACAAAGAGAAGGTCGATCAGGCCATTGAGCAGATGGAGCAGATGGATGCGATTCTCAAAGATGCCGAAGAGCGGGCCGAACGCATGCAGAAGGCCCGCGAGTGGCTGGCAAAGACTGAAACCCGTCTGGAAGAGATCAACGCGCAGGCCAAGGAACAGGTAAAACTGCTCGGAACCCTCCTGAAAGAGGGCGGCAAGGATGCCGGCCGCCAGGAAGGTGCCCCCTCGATGGGAGCCCGGGATGTAGTGACCCGGCTGGCACACCAGGGCTGGAGTGTTGATGAAATCGTTCGAGCCACAAAACTATCGAAGGGCGAGGTAGAACTCATCCTTGAAATAATCCCTCGTAAATAAAAATACTTGACGCTCTACATATCGGATTAGTATCTTATCACAGAACGTAAGAAACACTTATCTAAGTATCGATATAATCGGATATTATCTATATGTTCGTGACTGGTTAGATACAAGGCAGACATACAACATAAGATGAGAGGGATTCAAGGTGAGCAAAACCGAAAAAGAAGTCAAGGCAGAACAGGACCAGCAGCCGGAAGAGAAGCCGCAGCCGGCTGAAGAACAGCAACAGGCGGCCGAAAAAGAACAGGGTAAAGCCGAATCTGCTGAGTTGAAGCAACAGGCTGAGCAGATCGAAGAGATGAAGGCTCAAATAGAGGCCCTGCAAGCTGAGAACAGCGATTTAAAAAACCAGTACCTGCGAAAACAGGCCGATTTCGAGAATTTCCGCAAGCGAATGCAGCGTGAGAAACAGGAATCGATCAAGTACGCGAATTCGAATCTGCTACAGGATCTGATTACTATCATCGATGACTTCGAACGGGCCATTCGGTCCTCAGAGGAGTCGCGCGATTTCGATAGTTTTCATTCCGGTATTAAGATGATAGAGCATCAGTTTGTAAATATGCTCGAGCGGAAATACGGCCTCACCCGTATGGAAAGCGAAGGCAAAGAGTTTGATCCTCAGATGCATGAGGCGATCAATATGGAGGAGTCTCCGGATGTAGAGGTGCAGACCGTTACCGAGGATTACCAGAAGGGATATCTTCTGAACGATCGGGTGCTGCGGCATGCAAAAGTAAAGGTTGCGGTGCCGGCCCCGGAATCGGCGCCGAGCGATGCATCTGAACAGAACTCCGAGAACGACGCAGCGGCTGAGTAGAGGCTCTGCACACAGTATGAATAAGATGGCAGATGCCATTGTAATTATAGAATTGAACAGAAATTACTAAAGAGGAGTATCTATAATGGGACGGATTATAGGAATTGATCTAGGAACTACAAACTCTTGTGTAGCTGTAATGGAAGGAAATGAATCGGTTGTAATACAGAATGCCGAAGGTCAGCGGACCACCCCTTCGATTGTAGGTTTCACAAATAAAGGTGAACGCTTGGTCGGGCAGCCTGCCAAGAACCAAATAGTAACTAACCCGGAAAATACCATATATTCAATTAAGCGCTTCATGGGACGCCGGTTCTCCGAGGTACCCTCGGAAATCCAGATGGTACCGTATCAGGTAAGTGAAGCATCCAATGGTGAAGCCCGTGTAAAGGCGCATGATAAAGAGTACTCTCCACAGGAGATCTCAGCGATGGTTCTGCAGAAGATGAAGCAGACTGCTGAGGATTATCTGGGCGAAGAGGTAAAAGAGGCGGTTATTACTGTACCGGCTTACTTTAACGACAGTCAGCGCCAGGCTACCAAGGACGCCGGCCGAATCGCCGGATTGGATGTAAAGCGTATCGTGAATGAACCGACCGCTGCATCTCTGGCATACGGCCTGGGAAAAGAGAACAAGGAAGAGCGCATCGCCGTGTATGACTTTGGCGGTGGTACTTTTGATATCTCCATTCTCGAACTCGGTGACGGAGTATTCGAAGTAAAATCCACTAATGGTGATACTCACCTCGGTGGTGACAATATCGACCAGCGGGTAATCGACTGGCTGGTGCAGAGCTTCAAGAACGACCACGGTATCGACCTCGGTCAGGACAGAATGGCGCTGCAGCGGCTGAAAGAGGCGGCTGAAAAGGCAAAAATCGAACTTTCCAGCACTCAGACCACGGAAATCAACCTTCCGTTTATTACCGCCGACTCCTCCGGCCCGAAGCATCTGCAGTACAGTCTGAACCGGTCGAAGTTCGAGCAGATGATCAGCGACCTGGTTGAGCGCACCGAGGGGCCGATCAAGAGTGCCCTCAAGGATGCCGGCGTAACTGCAGATCAGGTTGATGAGGTTATTCTGGTCGGTGGAAGTACCCGCATTCCGGCTGTACAGCGCTCGGTAAAAGAGCTGTTCGGCAAGGATCCGCACAAGGGAGTTAATCCCGACGAAGTGGTTGCAATGGGTGCCGCTATTCAGGGCGGTATACTCGGCGGTGATGTAAAGGACGTACTGCTGCTCGATGTAACTCCGCTTTCTCTCGGTATTGAGACCCTCGGAGGTGTGTTCACCAAGCTGATCGAACGGAATACCACTATTCCGACCCGCAAGAGCCAGATTTTCTCCACCGCTGCAGATAACCAGAACGCGGTTTCTATTCATGTACTGCAGGGTGAACGCGAGATGGCTAACCAGAACCGGACTCTGGGCCGATTTGATCTGGTAGGCATACCGCCAGCCCCGCGCGGCGTACCGCAGATCGAAGTAACCTTCGATATTGATGCGAACGGAATCGTGCACGTGTCGGCCAAGGACCTGGGAACCGGCAAGGAACAGAAAATCCGCATAGAATCATCCTCCGGCTTGTCGGAAGACGAGATCAACAAGATGGTCAAAGAGGCCGAGGAGCACGCGGAAGAGGATAAGACTGCCCGTGAAAAGGTGGAGGTTCGCAATGAGGCTGAC
>CAZAMY010000115.1:5403-7177 GCA_964485995.1 uncultured Sediminispirochaeta sp. | reverse complement strand
AAATGCTGCTGTATTCACGGTATAAAAACTGCTCCATAGCTACCTTGTACTTATAACGGGCCAGTTCCATGTAGGTGTCGAGTTTTGCTCCGCCTCCAGCTTCAAAAGAATCGAAGACCCTTTTGGTATTCTGATACTCAGGGGTGACGTCTACAAATTCACCCGGATTAAAGAAAACCCGGTAATAGGGATCAAGTTCTGATAACTGATAGTAGTCGCTCACATTTCGATTGAAATGACCGAAGAATCGTTCAAAGACCTCCGGCATGAGGTACCAGGAGGGGCCCATATCAAAGGTATAGCCGTCATGCTGCCATAATCTGGCCCGGCCGCCAACCGTTCCATTCTTCTCCAGGACAGTGACCTTCATGCCCTGTTTTGCCAACAGGGCTGCAGTCGAAAGACCGGCAAACCCGGCTCCTATAACAATTGCTGACTTCTCCATTTCGATTCTCCTAAAGTCAGTATGCTATATGGACCGGTCAAATGCAAACAAACTTCTTCTCGAAATTGGCAGAGATCAAAAAAAAAGCCGGGCTCTCAACCCGGCTGCCGTCCAAAATAAGTGTAGAGGCTCTGTCTCTCAGAAATAGTAGCGCGCTCCCAAACCGCCAGTGAGGTCGACCGCGGTTTCGGGTGCCAGCAGCACCACCGGCGCAATCTCGAAGAACAGTTCTAAAGGGGTATCCGGTATAGTATAGCTCAGACCTAGTGGTATTCTTACTCCGATCTCCGGGTCCTCCTTCAGTTCGATCATCCCTCCGATACCAGTATACACCAGCAGTTCGGGGACATCCGGTCCGAATACACCTGAGATATGGTGAAGATAGTCCGAATGCACATACAGCTTGTCCTTGACAAACGACCAGGAGAGAGTGGCGTCCACCGCACTGCTGTCGGAGAGAAACATTTTCCCGGTTATCCCGGTCGGTTCGCCAACTACCGCCCCGAGCCCGAAGTTATCTACAGCGGCGGCAGTTCCGCCTAAGAGTACAAAGATAATACTACTGATGAGAATACATTTACGCATACTTCGATTCCTTTCAATTTAGTGATATCTATAGCATAAGAATAGTATAACACTCTCGTCCAGTAAATTTGCTCTGACCATGAAAAAGTTATACACTACTTGAGATGCAGAGTGAAATTCTTTTGTTGAAACAGAAGTATGGTCTGGCACATGTGCCGTCTCGCCACAAGGCCGAAAAATGGGCCAGACGGGTTCGGGAATTGATGAAACAGGGGTATTCCGATGAACAGGCCGGAATGGAAGCTGCCACACAGGTTTTTACCTATGAATACAAAGAGGTATATGCCCGCTCCGGTGCCCGGGTTCACGATATCCTGTCCGGACTCTAACCGCCGGGTTTAATGTAACGTTGTAACGTTCTTCGTAAGGTTCTTATAAAAAGTTCTTGCACCGGTCATAAGCCTAGCGTATTGTCTTTGAGAGTGAGTATGGATCCTACTAAAACAAATGCCTATCTGAACAGTCTATTCGAAAACAGTCCCGAAGCCATAGTTCTGCTGGATAAACATAATCGGGTACTCAGGGCTAATCCTGAGTTTTACCGTTTGTTCGGGTACAGTGAGGCTGAAACTGAGAGGAAACATATTGATGAGCTTATTACCAGCCCAGCCGAGTATTCAGAAGCCTCGGATTTTTCTGAACGAGCTGAGAATGGAGAGCACCTGTCGGCTGAATCTACCCGCCGGCGTAAAGATGGGGCCCCGGTTGAAGTGTCGATTTTAGGAGCACCGATAGAAGTCGACG
>CAZAMY010000115.1:0-5303 GCA_964485995.1 uncultured Sediminispirochaeta sp. | reverse complement strand
AGAGAACTGCTGCATGTCATTCAAAACAGAATACAGGCTATGTCGCTGGTACACGAGAAGTTGTACGGGTCTGAGCACATTGAGGTAGTAGATCTGGCCGACTACACGCACGATCTTTGTCTGCAGGTCATGGATGTAATTTCTAAGAGGTATTCCCTCGAGTTCAGCTTCGATTTACAGTCCATCTACGCCGGCATTGATTTTTCGGTTCCCTACGGTCTGATAGTAAATGAGTTGGTGATGAACGCATATAAGCACGCTTTTATGGGTGTTGAGGAACCTCAAATCGAGGTAACTCTGCATAAAATCGGTCAAGAAATAGTGCTGACCATCAGGGACAATGGCGTCGGCTTACCGCCCGGCTTCGACGTGGAAGAGTCGCCTACTTTGGGAATGAAACTTATCAATTCCCTGATTGTGCAGCTGAGTGGGAGTTTATCCCATACTGCCGACCAGGGTACCACATGGAAAATTGTATTTCCCGGTGAGGTGGAATCTACTGAGTGACCTCGCCGATTTTTTCTTCGATAGAAGCAATCTTTGAATCCATGCGATTCTGTTTTCCCTTGCGAATGTCGAATTTAGCGCTGCAGTAGATTCGTTCCGATACCGGTTCGAGAACGGCATAAGCTTGGTGAAGTATATCCAGAGCCTTTTCCATCGTCTCGGTTTCCACAATCGTCCCCATTGGCGTAAGCCGGTAGGCAGCGCCGCTGGAACGGATTATCTCGATTACTTTACTTACATAAGCGCTGACGCTGCTGCCTTTGTCAGTCGGAAACATCGCAAATTCTAACAGTACAGACATCTGTTCCTCCTTCATGTCAAGCCTCCCGGAGAGGAGCTGCAATTATTGACTCCAGCTGGCTGCCTAATTCACGGCGTTCCTCCGCGGATAGATCGGCGGTAGGAATCGGTGCATGGATGAACAGCTCAACCCTTCCCGGTGTGATGCGGTCGTGTTCCTCTCTCATTTTGTAGGTATCCTTGATGGTAATCGGAACAATTGTGCTGCCAGCTCTGAAGGCGATTTTCAAGCTTCCGGTACGAAACGAGCCCATCTGGGATGAGCGGCTGCGGGTGCCTTCGGGAAATACTACCATCGAGTGACCGGCCTGCAGGTTGTTTACCGCTTTTTCCAACTGCTTCACCGCTTTGCGGGGGCTTTTGCGGTCTATGAACACACAATGCATCGCCCGCATCCAGGTGCTCACAAAGGGCAGAAAAATGAGCTCCTTTTTCGCAATAAAGCCGATATTACGGGGTATCACCGCCATTATCAGGGGAATATCGTAGGCACTCTGGTGGTTAGCCACAAAACAGAGGTTCCCGCCTGTCGGTAACTTGTCGATACCGTGCACCACTACCTCCGCCGGTGTAATGCGCAGCACGAAGCGTGCCCAGCCGGTGGTTGCCCACAGCACATAAGAGTCCTCCAGGTTTTTGAGCCGCAGGAGTCTGAATACCCATAGCGGAACCACCATCACCAGGCTCAAAATCATGAACAGCCAGAACTTAAAATAGAAGAAGAACGAATGTAACATGTGAGCATACTATAACGGTTGAGAAAAAAAGGCAAATAGCAATTCAGCTTTTAGCTTGCTTTAGCGACGGCTCAGTCATATGATTATTAATGGAGCTGCTATGAAAAATGAACAAATTTACCAGGAACTGGTGCGAGCCGGGGCCATGGTTGCGAATGAACACCGTCAGACCAATCAGCTGTCGATTCTGGTCGACCAGGCTTTCGATATATCCCATGCCGATCTGGTGTGCCTTTATCTCTACTCCGGGGAAGAATCTCAAGTGAGCGTACTTCTCGAAGCAAAGCGCGGGGACTTTCCGGTGGAGAGTCGGCTATCTTCGGATGATGAGTTGTTTGAGTTTCTCGAAGAGTGTGAAGAGGCGCTTGTCCTCACCGAGCGTTCAAAGGTGTTTTTTGAAACTGTCTTTCTGAATCCTGAAATGAACAGTGCAGTGGTACTACCGCTCTTTACCGCAACTACTCAGTTGGGGTATCTCTTCCTGAATGCAAAAAAGAGTTTTTTCTTCACGAGCCAGAGTTTCTATTTTCTCGATTCCTTTGTCAGGATTGCCAGCGGAATGGTCCAAAGCGCTCAGCTCTATCGTGACCTGGAGAAACAGTACAAGGAAATCGAAACCCTGGAGCGCTATCAGGAAAACATCTTCTCCTCCATGTCCGACCTGCTCATTACTACCGATCCAAAGGGTCAGATTCACTACTTCAACCGTGCAGCCCTTGAGCGGATCGGCCTGACTGAAGATATGATCGGCGAACCCTTCGAAAAGGTATTTCGCTCTGCCTTGGGGAAAAAAATTCTCAATGCCGTCAAGCAGGCGGATCAGAACGATCAGGAGCGTCTGGGAATACAGGGCATCATGAAGCGCACAGCAGATGAGGATATGGATTTTACATTGAATGTGGCTCCGCTGCGGGGAAAACGCGGAAAGAAAGAGGGGCTTACCCTGCTGTTCAGCGATCAAACCCGGGAGAAGGAGCTGCAGAGTAAAATGGAATCGGTGGTCGAAGAGCGCCGCATTGTAAAGGATATGTTTGCCCGCTACCTTTCAAATGATATTGTACAGACCCTGGTCGACCGGCCCGACCTGGTGAAGCCGGGCGGTGACAAAAAGATGGCTACCATTCTGTTTGCCGATATACGCGGCTACACCTCGTTTTCCGAGACTAAAGACCCGGAGTATATAATCGATGTGCTCAATGCCTATTTCAGCGAAGCAGTAGAGCTTGTGATCAAATACAAAGGCTACATTGATAAGTTTATCGGTGATGCCATTATGGCCGCATGGGGCGTGCCGATGTACTCCGAGGTAGAGGACGCGAACGCAGCGGTAGAGTGTGCGGTAAAACTACAGCGGCTGGTAAACAGCAAGGAGCGTAAGTTTTTTACTGGCGATGCGTCGCATCTAAAAGTGGGGATCGGCATGCATACCGGTCCATTGATTGCCGGCAATCTGGGCAGTACCCGCCGGATGGATTACTCGGTAATTGGCGATACAGTGAATGTTGCCGCCCGACTCGAGGGAGTTGCCGGACCGGGGCAGGTGATTATCACCCAGAAGACCAAAGAACTGCTCGGTGATGGGTTTAAGCTTAAAAAGCTCGACCCGGTCAAGGTGAAGGGCAAAGCTGATCCTGTAGATATTTATAGTGTGGAAGATATGAAAGAGAATAAATCATAGTGGAGGAGTACATGACATCGATAATTGAACTGCTAAAGCCTGTTCCGGATTACATATGGGGAATCGCCCTAGTGGCGGCTGCGGTTATACTGGCCTATTTTATTTGGCGCAGCGTGACCCGCGCTCTATTTATGCATCGCTTGAAAACGGTTGCCGAATCGCCTGAGAAGCTGGAATCGGTGCTGATGAGCCGCTACAGTCCGGCGGATTTTGTAAGTATGGCCACCACTCTCGAAGCTGCTGTCCGCAGATGGCCCGAAGCCGATCTCATGCACCTTACGGGTGCCGATGAAACTTGGATTCAACGGCTTGCACAGCGGCCGAATAAACGCTGGGTAGAACGGGTTCTGGAGTTCACTCCGGACAAGGGTATGTTTACGGTGTTCCTTGCCGCTCTCAAACACGCGAAGGCGGCAGAGATTTTCAGAACCTGGCTGAGTGAGAACGACGATCTGCTGGCTCTGCGTAAGGTCGCTGCATCGGGAAAGGGCGAGAGTTTTGACGGTAAAAAGGCAATGACCCTTCTGCATGACCGGCTAGACCAGGTGCGTGAAATGATAGGCGATCCCCTGTGGGCTTCACGCTATATGGCACTGAAGGTGCTGTTGTATGATGAAGATGAACGTACCACCCGGGCGCTCTGGGAAGCCTTCCACGACCCTCACAGTTTGGTGCGGCGTACTGTGGTTGAAGAGTTCAAGCCTTCGGGTAAAGAGGAAAACAATCAGCTGCATGATGAACTGGTGCGCCTGCTGACGAATGATTTTGTATACGAAGTCAGGGCTGCCGCGAAACAGCGTCTGAACAGTGATTATCCCGACCGTGAACAGATCAAGTATAAACAACTGACCAAAATACAGAAACTCCATCTGGTGCAGCAGCTGGACCGGACTTCCAGCGAAGACCGTGATTTTGCAGTTTCTGTCCTGGAGGGAAAAGATGACGAGCTCTCGCTTTATGCAGCCCGGTTTTTAGAAGAATCGGGGGCTTTGAAGCAGATGTTTTTGCAGGTCGATTTTTCAGACCGAAAAGCCCTCGAAAGAAACCGCGCGTTGCTGGAGCACGCCGCTGCGGTCAACCAGATAGGATTCCTTGAATCGCTTCGTTCGGCCAAGTCACCGGCAACATGGTTGATAGCCGCCCATTTGCTGTCAAAAAAGGGGCCTGAGAAGCTGGTGCATACGCTGGTGGAAAAAGCGGGGACGCTGCGGACCAAGGAGGCACCGGAATACCGCGAAGTATTCGAGGCGGCCTTTCAGTGTGCCTGCAGATGCGGCAGTGAGCAGGCTGCCAGATATGTGGCGGAATATCTGCTTGAGAACCGTAGTGATGGGGACAAGGCCGCGTTTATCCTCGGCGAACTGGACGGACGGTTTGTATCGGTGTATGTACCGGCACTCATCAAGCTGTTAAAAGATCCCGATTTTGCAGAATTGGAAGCCCTTTACTCGGCGCTCGTCAAATTCGACAGTTCTTTTTATCTGGATGAGCTGCTGGACATCATTTCTGCCGATCGTGATGATTTTCCCCACCAAGTACGGATATCCGCATTCCAGGTGGTTGGCAGGTTAAAACTCCCGTATTGTCTGCAGACAATTTTAGAGCATCTGCCGATTCTTCCATTAGATCAGGCCCGGGAATTCGCGAAGCATCTGGCCGCCTACAACGGCAAAGTGTTTACAGAACGGGCCCAGGCAATCTTCGAGGGAGAGGACGGGAAGGTCCGTGCTGCCCTGATTGCTGCCGTCCCTGAAACCGAGAACAAGGAGTTTCTAAAACCGATAAGAGATTCGCTGGATGATGCCGATCCTAATGTGCGCAGTGCCGCCGCGTATGCACTTTTGGAATACGGTGACAATCGTTCGGTAAAACAGGTGCGGGAGATGCTGCGGGATCCGGTAGAATCGGTGCGCAGCGATGTAGCCCGGGCTCTGGGACAATACGGAAACGACACCTCTCTGAAGCATTTCGAGGACTTGTGCACGGATGAAAACGAGGTCCGAGTGGTCAAACTGGCAGCTATTAAGGGGCTGCGGGCATCTCAGCAGGTTCTTCTTTCCGGCACGGTTTATACCGCCCGC
>CAZAMY010000114.1:0-7190 GCA_964485995.1 uncultured Sediminispirochaeta sp. | reverse complement strand
GATTAGCGGCCGCAGTTATCTTTACTTCAATCCTCTCCCCGGTGCTGGTACCCCTGCTGGGGGAAACCATGTGGACCCCGATTGTGGCGTTTCTGCTGATATTTTTGATCGGATATGCCTTGATAAAAATTGTAGAGTCGACGCTCCACCGGGTAATCGAACGGGTTGAACTGGAGAAGCTCGATCAGGCGCTGGGCTTCTTTCTCGGATTGATCGAAGGCTTCCTGTTTTTGGCAATTCTCGTGTTCGTCCTGCAGCTGCAGACGGTAGTCGATGTGAAGCCCTTTTTAGAGGAGAGTTTTCTGGCCGGACTCCTGCAGAAAATAATTCCGGTAGGTGCCCGATTTCTAGAGGAGAGGTTACAGAGTTACAGTGTTTGAGAATATTCTTGGTCATCAACGCATAATTGCGCAGCTCTCACAGGAGGTAGCGCATCGGTGTCTGCCGGGGGGACTGTTGTTCTACGGAGATCCCTACACCGGCAAACTCTCAACAGCTCTGGAGCTGGCACGGGTGCTCACCTGTAAAAAGAAGGGCGCCTGGAGCTGCGACTGCAGCTCATGCCGGCAGCATCGGGTACTCGACCACCCGTATGTACTCATGCTCGGCTCGCGTTACTTCAGCGAAGAGACTGCAGCTGCCGGCAATGCGCTCCTGCGCAGCCGCAGCGAAGGCTCCCGGTTTCTGTTCATCAGGGCAGTCAGGAAGCTGACCCGCCGCTTTGATCCCCTGCTGTGGGAGGGGAATGAACAGAAACTGAAAAAAATTCAGGATCCGATTACCAAGCTGGAAGAGGAACTGGAGAACTACTATCCGGAAGCCGAGCTGCCGAGTGAAAGCAAACTCGAAAAGTCCCTTAAGAAGATCTACGGGGCCTGTGCCGAATTGGAAAAGGTGGTTCCCCGGGACACCATCCCGATCGATCAAATCCGGGCGGTGAACTCCTGGGTGCACACCACCAGCTCGAACCAGGCAAAAATCGTTATTCTAGAGAATGCGGATAAAATGGGCGACGCCTCCCGCAATGCCCTCCTGAAAACACTGGAAGAACCGCCGGAGGGAACCTATTTTATACTCCTGTCCTCCCGTAAAGGCCGGATACTGCCAACTATTATCTCCCGGGTACGTCAGTACTATTTTGCCCGCCGTACTCCGGAAACCGCTGAGCAGGTGATGCGGAAAATTTTTCGAATCGAGTCGCCGGAGTACCGGAATTTACGCGCTTTTTTCCTGGCGTGGCGCGGGGTTCCGCTGGAACGGCTGCGGGCGCAGTCCGAGCACTTCTTCAGTTATGTGTGGGGCGATGCTGAGTGGGAACCGGAGAAGCTGGATGAATTCTTGCAGGATTCCCAACTGAAAATCTACTTCGTACCCTTTCTGAAGGAGTTGAGCGATGTGCTCGGCGACTACATGACCGACCCGGATCGCCAATTGCCGGTCTCTTATGCCGTTCTGGAACGCTGGAACCGAAAGATAAAAGATGCTCTGATCAGCTTTGAACACTACAATCAGGCTCCGGACCTGTTGTTGGAGGGATTGCTGTACTCGATGAAGGAGATGGTATGAGGAAGTTTATCCAGAGAGCACTCAATAAACTGTCGAAGTTGGATGAAGAACAGATTCGAGCGCTGCTGTTTGATCTGGCCTCTGAAAACGAAATGCTGGAGATGGTGCTCAACACTATGACCGACGGAGTGCTGGTAACCGATCTCGACCACAAAATAAGCTTCACGAATCAGACCATCCGGACCCTTCTGCCGATGCTGCGCAGTGATCCTGAGGAGCACCTCTTGTGGGAAGCGGTGGCTGATGATGAGATCGCCGCATTTCTGCGGGAGAGCGTACAGACTGGCGGCCGCATAGAGGAGGAGGAATTCACTTTGGACGGCAGCGGCTCGGGACGGACACTGATGTTTTCGGTGGTACCGATCGAAAAAGAGGAGGAGCGGCGCGGCAGTCTCATTCTGGTTTCGGACATAACCGAACGGCGTAAGCGCGAGGCGCGGCTGCGCCGGGCCGAAAGTTTGGCATCCTTGACCACGCTGGCCGCCGGGGTCGCACACGAGATCAAGAACCCGCTCGGTTCGATTGGAATACACATCCAGCTTATTCAGAAGGCCCTCAAGCAGAACCAGTGTCTGGATGAGGAGACCGCCGGCCACTATCTGGAGATCATTACCGAGGAGATCGAACGGCTGAACGGCATTGTGGTGGATTTTCTATTTGCGGTCCGCCCCATGGACACCAGCATGAAGCGCACCACTATAAACGGAGTGGTGGAAGAGCTGATCGAGTTTATAAAATACGAACTCGAAGAGAGTAGTGTGAAACTGGAAACTAAACTCGACCGCAATCTTCCAAAGATCGACCTTGATGAAAAGTATATGAAACAGGCCCTGATAAATATCATCAAAAACGGGGTGGCAGCCATGAACGGGGGCGGTTCGCTGACGATAGTCACCCGCGAAGACCACGGGTATGTACATGTCGATATCAGTGACAATGGAATCGGCATGACGGAGGAACAGCTGTCGAAGATTTTCGAGCCGTATTATACTACCAAAGAGTTTGGATCCGGCTTAGGATTAACAGTAGTGTACAAGGTGGTGCGCGAGCATAACGGCGAGGTGACCGTGCACTCCCGGGAAGAGCAGGGCACAACTTTCACTATAAGTCTGCCGATACCCGACAGTGAAAAAAGATTGCTTGATTGGAAAGGGGAAGATGAATGAAGTTCTCTATTCTCATCGTAGATGACGAAAAGAACATCCGTGAGGGCTTGGGAAGGTCTCTGGAAATGGACGGCTACGAAGTTCTGTTGGCGGAGGACGGGAAACAGGGCTGGAACCTGGTGAACCAGGAGCATGTAGATCTGGTAATAGCCGATTTAAAGATGCCGGAGATGTCCGGCGAGGAGCTGCTCAAGCGCATCAGTTCGGCCTATCCGACAGTTCCCGTAATCATTCTTACCGGGCACGGCACCATCGAGTCTGCAGTAGAAGCCATGCGCAACGGCGCTTTCGACTTCGTTACCAAACCGGTCAATCTCGACCGCCTCTCTCTGCTGGCTAAACGGGCCCTGTCCAACCGCGAACTGGTGCTGCAGCACCGCACTCTGAAGGAGGAGGTCGAGCGCCTCAAGAGCCGCCGGAAAACCGGTGAGATCATCGGTAAGAGCAGCCAGATGCAGAAGATCATGCAGATGATCGAACAGGTGGCCGCCACCCGGGCCAGCGTACTCATAACCGGTGAAAGCGGGGTCGGTAAGGAACTGGTTGCCGATGCTATTCATATACTATCCAACCGCAAGGAGAATCCCTACATCAAGGTGCACTGCGCCGCCCTGGCCGAGAGCCTGTTGGAGAGCGAACTCTTCGGGCACGAAAAAGGTGCTTTTACCGGTGCCGTTTCTATGAAACGGGGGCGCTTCGAACTGGCTCACACCGGAACCATATTCCTCGATGAAATCGGAGAGATAAACCAGCAGGTCCAGATAAAAATCCTGCGGGTTTTGCAGGACAAGAAGTTCGAACGGGTCGGCGGCGAAAAGACACAGGAAGTGGATGTACGGGTTGTTTCAGCCACCAACCGCGAACTGAAGCGTGAAATCGAAGCGGGCCGCTTCCGTGAAGATCTTTTCTATCGGCTAAACGTCGTCAACATTCATGTGCCGCCCCTGCGGGAGCGAAAAGAGGATATTCCGCTGCTCATCTCCGCCTTTTTGCAGGAGTTCAGCGAAGAGAACCAGAAGAACATTGAAGGGGTAGACCCGCGGGCTCGGCTGGCCCTGTATAACTACCACTGGCCGGGTAATATTCGCGAGCTGCGGAACTGTATTGAGAGTGCGGTGGTCATGACCAAAGGCAATATCATTGCGTATGACGACTTGCCGCCGACGGTAACCTCCGGTTCCGATGCCGACTACGTCAAAATAGAGGTAGGCAGCAGTCTGGAGGACGCAGAGCGGGAGATGATCCGGGCCACCCTCCACCGGGAGAACGGCAACAAATCCCGCACTGCTGACGTCCTGGGTATCGGCCGCAAAACCCTGCACCGCAAGATCCAGGAGTACAAACTGGAGGAGTAGTTTAGGTGCTGCGGGGCTCAGGCGCCGCGCTTGGCCGCTTCCCAGGCCTTAATCCGCTGATAGGCGGTGTTGAGCTGCTGGGATTTGTGCGTGGCTTCTCGCTGTTTTGTGCTGTCACCGGCATGCAGGTCGGGATGGTGGGTGCGCATCAGCCGGCGATAGGCACTGCGCACCTCCTGGAAGGATGCCCCGAACTCAACTCCAAAAAGCTGATAGTCCTTGCGCAGCTCCTCTGGCGGGAGCCGATGCTCCCGCGCACCGAATCCGGTGCCGCCGCGGGTGCCGGAGCCGGGCCGCGAATCGCCGGAGGATGTGCCGCTGCGCAGATACTCATCCAGCTCCTCCCAGGCTTCCCGGTAATCGGCATCCGCGTCATGCTCTTCAAACCATTCATCCGAGGGCGCGCCGAACTGGAGATAGGAGCGTACCAGGCGCTGAAAGCGTTCAAATAGTGGGTCCATACTCATCTCCGTCCAGAAATTGCTGATCCTGTTCATCCTCGGATGAATAAGATCCACTGAAAGCGTAATGCGGGGTTCCGGCAACATGCACGCTGTTGCTGCGTTCGTTCCATTCGAAGAAAAATCTCCCGCCGGTAGAGAGACGGATAACGAGGTCGCGATCGCAAAAACCGTTGGCTGCTGCCGCAACCCCGGCCGCCGCCGCCGCTTCGACGATATCCAGGAGCACCTCGGCACTATTCTGTACCGACAGCAGAATCTCATCGCTGCTGTTTACCTGGTACAACACCAGTGTATGATCGCGACCGGCAATCGGCATGCTGGCCGGTATGCGCGCTCTCTCATGTGCAGAAAAGTCGCTGGAGTAAAGGGCGGCGTAGGGATGCTTGAACAGAACCGGAGTAGATTGTATAGTGCGACCCTGTGATTGGAGGCTCACCTGAAAATCGATCGAGCCTCCGGGAACAATCTGGTGTTCAGTATCCGAGTGCGGAATACCGACCCGGTAACTGAAGTGTGAACTGTCTATACACTGCAGCTTTTCCATTCCGCGGTCGGTGTCGAAGACGAGTTCGCCTCGCTGCACCAGCCCGAAATCGAAGGCATAGCGTCCGGCACACATGAGTACCTCGATCGGCGGTGTACGGGCTTCTCCGTTGGCGCTGTAGTAGTACAGGGCAGCGCTCTGTTCACTTGACGGGGTGATAAAAATGACTCCCATACCGCCGATACCTTCGCTTCGGCTGCACAGCCGCCGTACTAATGGAGGCGCGGACTCCTCCGACGGCATCTCGTTGTTGAAGGCATTTATGAGGATGTAGTCATGGGTGGCGATAAATAATTTATAGAATCCGAATTCCATGCTGCATATCATACAAAAAAAATTGATAAGAGGCTATAATCACGGCATGAAAAGTGACGAGCGTTTTACTCCTGAAGTGATAAAAACAATCCGTTCGGCTATAGAAGATGCTGAAGGTCAGGAGGTTCTGTTCTACGGTAAAGTGAACACGGACGGACTGGTCGACGAGGTGGATGCCGCCGGGCGGGGCAACGAATCGGCGGCACCGGCGCTGTTTCCCTACATGGAGAGCGGGGATGTGGTCATACACAACCACCCCTCCGGCCTACTGCGCCCGAGTGATGCGGATCTGCAGGTGGCTTCGAAGCTCGGGAATCAGGGCGTTGGCTTCTACATTATCGATAATCCTGTAAGAAGTGTGTACTGTGTCAGCGAGCCGCTGGAACAGGAACCGAAAACACCACTATCGGTCAGCAGCTTAGCGGACATCCTGAAGCCCGGCGGGGTGATGAGCAGGGAGTTTCCCTCGTATGAATCCCGTGAACCGCAAATAGAAATGCTTGAGGCAGTGGCTAACGCCTTCAACGAACGCCGTCTGTCGGTAATCGAGGCAGGCACGGGGGTCGGTAAGTCTCTGGCCTATCTCCTGCCGGCGGCTTCCTGGGCACTACAGAACCGCGAACGGGTCATTATCTCAACGGCCACCATCAATCTTCAGCAGCAGCTTCTCGACAAGGATATCCCGCTGGCGGAGAAACTGCTGGGAAAGCAGGTCGACGCCAAGTTGGTGAAGGGCCGCGGCAACTATGTCTGTCTGCGACGCCTCGAGGATGCAATGGAGGAGATGGCACTCTTCAGTCAGGACGAAGGCGAGCTGCAGGCGATAAAAAAGTGGACCGAAGTGACCGAAACCGGCAGCCGGGACGATCTGTCTTTTTTTCCCTCTTCCGATCTGTGGAGCCGGGTGTGCTCGGAATCGGATGCCTGCATGGGGCTGCGCTGTCCGAACCGTGAACACTGCTTTGTGATAAAATCCCGCCGTGAGGCGGCCGCTTCGAACCTGCTGGTAGTGAATCACCACCTGCTGTTTTCGGACCTGGCCGCCCGGGTCGACGGAGCCGGCTTCGACAGTACTGCCGTGCTTCCGCCAGCCGGCCATCTGATTTTTGATGAAGCCCATTCCCTGGAAAAGAGCGCCACCAGCTTTTTCTCGGACCGCTACAATAAATTCGCGTTGTTCAAGCAGCTGCGCCGTTTGTACAGCCGCCGGCAGAGCCGGAGTTTCGGTCTGGTCCTGCAGCTGCAGAAGTACTCCGAGAAGCAGGAGGTGTTCCAGAAGATCCCTGCGCTCGTCCAGGAGCTGCACAGCCAAGCCGACAAGCTCGACGACCAACTGCTCGCCTTCCTGGATACTGCGAACAATTTCTGGATAAAGCAGGAGACCGATGCCGCGCAGCTGGAAGCAGTCATGGAGCCGATTCGGCATATGCGGACCGCCTTAAACAAACTGCTGTCGGCCCTCGAGCAGGGGATTCAGACGATTGAGGAGAAGTATGCCCAGGAGTCTGAGGTCTTCGAAACGGGAATCGTGATGGAGCGCCTGGCCTCGCAGGCGGCAGTCCTGGGGTCTATCGAACGCTACGCTGAGCAGGAGGATGCCATCTGCTGGATGGAGAAAGGCTACACCTCGAAACGGGAAGCCTTCTGCAATCTGATCCGCACCCCCCTGCAGATATCCGCACTGATGCAGGAGGCGGTCTACGAACCGCATAAAACCGTCATCGCTACCTCCGCCACGCTGACGGTGCGCAGGCAGTTCACCTACTGGCTCAGCCGGGTG
>CAZAMY010000113.1:0-7229 GCA_964485995.1 uncultured Sediminispirochaeta sp. | reverse complement strand
ATACTGCGTCCACCTGTACACCGCCGCCGGCCCACAGCAGCTGGGACAGGTCTTGCAGGGAGAGCGGCTGCGCTGCGTAACTGCGTATGGCTTCCCGCTGATTGAGAGTCTCTTCCAGCGATAGGTTCCCTTTCCTCTTAGGCGCAGGCAATGTGATGAGTGAGTCAGGACCGCTACTGCGGTGCTGTACGGTTTCGGGACTGCCGAAAGCCGGCAACACGGTGGCTGTGAACAGAAAGAATAAGAGCGGAAAAAGGTACGCGAGCCGGCCGGCTCTACAGCTGCTGTTTGAGTGATCGGTTTCTGGTTCGACGTTTTTACCCATACCTTTAAATGATGATCCGAAAATTTGTCATAGTCAAGAGCGTGCTCTACAATGCACTACAGATAGGACATACAGGAGACGCAAGTGGATTATATCGAACTGCATGGTAATCGAGTATATATGGGCCCGCGGCCGCTGTTTTATCATCCCGAGTATGAGCTGCAGGCTGAACTGGAACAGCGCTATGTGCCGGCCCTGCAGAGTGCGGGAGTACAGACGGTGGCTGTGTTGCTGCCGACAGAGGATATAGAGCGGTTTTACGGGCTCGACCTGCGGGGGCTGTACCGGGACTACGGGTTTGAGGTTTTATGGTACCCGATTGAGGATTTTCATGCACCCGATAACATAGATACTTTTCACCAGTTTATCGGCGGTGAGCTTGATGCGGCCCTGCGGCAGGGCCATGCGTATGTGCACTGTTCGGCGGGTATCGGCCGGACCGGGTTGGTGGCGGCGGCCCTGCTCATGTATAACGGCTACGGTGCCAATGGGGCGATCCGCCGTGTGCGGTCGGCGCGTCCGGGGACGATTGAGACTCCTGGACAGATGTATTTTCTGCAGGAGTACTCTGAGTATTTGGCGGGGTAGGGTCAGGATCCGCTTGCTACCGCCCATAGCCCGCCGGCGGGCGGTGTGCAGCGCCGCCCGGGCAGCGGCGGCCGTCTATGGAATTGAATTTTTTCCATTTAAAATAAAAAACGCCCGGCTGAAAATGACCGCCAGGCGCACGTGTGCTCATGTCGCAGAGCAAGGCTTAGCGGCGTTTACCGCGCAGGGCCTTTTGGGCCAGTTCGAAGTGCGGAGCGATGGTGATACTTACGCCTGAGATAGCGTCGACGTTGCCGCCGGATTTGACGATTTTGGACGGATCCTGGGCATCCAGGAGCTTCGCTGCAGCGCGGTCGGCCTGCACGTACCATCTGTCAGTGGCGTCGCTATTGGCTACCATTCCGTAGTCGCCCTGAACGGAGGCCAGGTACTTCATTTTGCCACCCTCTTCCGGGATGGCATCAAAATGTGCGTCTACGATATACCCGTCTTCCACTACAATTCTTACGGAGTTCTTCCAGCCGTGGTCGAACGAGCTGCCTTCCGCTTCGTAAGTTCCGTCACGCCACATTCCCTCGGCACCGGCAACACCGGCTATTACAAATAGAGCTATTAGCACAATTAAAATTTTTCGCATGAAATATCCTCCTTATAGATTCACTGCTGTGTTTAAAAGGGTAGTAATTGATGCGGGGGGATGTCAAATTTGACTGCTGGCCGGGTGACTGCCCGGGAGGCAGGCCCGGGGTAAATAAATGCAGCGGTCTAATATTGATTGCCGCTGGTCCGGTTTATGTGTAGACTTTATATAGATTTCAATGCAGGAGTGCTGCTATGTACGATGTGATAATTAAGAATGGAACTGTGGTAAATAGCGATACGAGTTTTGCAGCTGATGTGGCCGTGCGCGACGGGAAAATTGTTGCTGTCGGCCGGGGCTTGGACCAAAAACCCGAAGGTAAGGCTGCGTCAGGGGCGCGGGTGGTAAATGCGGCCGGAAAGCTGGTGATTCCCGGCGGGGTGGATACCCACGTGCATCTGACCCTGGACTTGGGGGGCGATACTATCTCTTCAGACGACTTTTTTACCGGTACGCAGGCGGCAGCCTTCGGCGGAACTACTACGGTGGTGCCCTTTATTCATCCCGAAGAGGGCGAGGGTCCGCAGGCCGGCTTTGAACGTCGGCAGAAAGAGGCCGAAGGAAACGTAGTAGTGGACTACGCCTGGCATATGAATATCGGTCCGCTGGCATTTGAAGGCGAGTATCGCGGCCGGGACGGCCTGCGCCGCTATGTGCGGGAGAGTCTGGAGCTCGGGATCCCCACCTATAAACTGTACATGGCCTACGGCTATCAGTTGAGCGATGTGCAGCTGTATGAGGCCATTGAAGCGGTGGGGGAGGCCGGCGGGCTGCCGGTGGTGCATGCCGAGAACTTTGATTTGATCAGCATGCTGGTGCAGCGGGCGGTGGATGCCGGCCAGATCCATCCGCGCTGGCACGAGAAAACTCGGCCGGCTGAGTTCGAAGCCGAAGCGGCGGCCAAGGTTATCGCGATTGCCCGGCGGCTCGGGGTTCCGATGGAAATTTTTCATGTTGGCACCGACCATGTGGTGGAAGAGATTCGCCGGGCCCGGCGCGCCGGGGCGGCGGTGTACGGGGAGACCTGTCCGCAGTACCTGTTCCTGAACACCGAGGCGTTCGAGCGGCCCGGTGTAGAGGCGGCCTATGTGATCTGTGCTCCGCCGATTCGTCCGGAGGCCGAGCGGCAGGCGATGTGGGCGGCGATTGCTGTCGACGACCTGCAGATTGTGGCCACCGACCACTGTCCCTTCACCCACGAGTTGAAGGCCCGCGGGTTGGGCGAAGGATTCAACAAGATTCCCGGCGGGGTTCCGTCGATGGAGATGCGTATGGCCGCTCTCTACAGCGGCGGGGTAGCCACCGGTCGCTTTAATGCCAGTCGCTGGGTAGAGATGTGTTCTACTTTCCCGGCCCGTCTGCACGGTTTCGACAGCAAGGGCGTGATTGCTCCGGGCTACGATGCGGATATTGTCTTGTTCGACCCGCAGGCCAAGTGGACTCTGCGAGCCGAAGAGCTGCATGAAAACTGCAGCTGGTCGCCCTACGAGGGGCTGGAGCTTACCGGCAAGGTGGACAGTACCTTTGTCCGCGGCGAGGCGGTGGTCGCGAAGGGCGAGTTCGTCGGCCGGCGCGGCAGCGGCCGGTTTGTGGAGCGACGCCGGGCGGGGGAATTAAAATGAATCCGTTGATTGCTGCAGCAGCGGTACTATTAATAGTACTTCTTTACGGAGAGAAGCGTGAGAGTACCGCCTGGAAGCTGGCTTCCAAACCGCTGTTGTCGGCGCTGTTTATTGCAACGGCCCTGCTGCAGATGGTTTCGCTGCCGGGGACCCTCGAGGGTACGGCTGGCGGTGGGGCGCAGGAGGCGGGCGAAGTTTCCGCCACTATGGTGCTGCCTTTGGCCAGATGGATACTCGGTGGACTACTGCTCAGTTGGGTAGGAGATGTATTTTTGATTTTTTCGCAGTGGCGGACGTTTCTGTTCGGGTTGGTTGCCTTTCTACTGGGCCACGTGAGTTATGCCGTCGGTTTTTACATATTCGGCAGCATAGAACTCGAGAGTCTGGCGGGACTGGCGGCAATGCTGGCCCTGGGCGTGGGTATATTCCTGTGGCTGCGGTCGCATCTGGGCCGCATGGCCGGCCCGGTGATTGCGTACATACTGGTCATTTCGTTAATGACCGCTGGGGCAGTGGCGCTTTATGCAGCGCCGCAGTGGGCTGCCGCCGGCCGGCGCGCCGTGCTGATCGGTGCAATACTCTTTTTTACCTCTGACATATTTGTGGCACGCAACAAGTTCGTGGCCAACGGCTTTCTCAATCGGCTGGTCGGGCTGCCGCTTTATTATGGCGGTCAATTCCTACTGGCCCTGTCGATAGGGTGGTTGTAGGCCGGCGGCGAAACTTACTCAACCACCAGCTCGTTTGCTACTTTCATCTCATTATGGGTATTCTTTTCGATAATTTCCTGGGCACGAGCTTTACCGGACTCGCTGGGTACTTTTCCGATTAAATGGATAACCGGCTGTTTGGAGCCGCTTTCATCCTCGGCTTTGACCGAAATGTTGGTGGTGTCGGATAGCTCCGGATCTTCAATAATGGCTTCCTGCAGATTATTGGAAATATCATCCAAGGATAAATCCTTTATGCGGGTATGTTTGAAGAATTCTGTCATAATAACTGGAGTTACATAAAAATCACTCATACAATTCCTCCTTGATTTAAACCTACTAATATCTATGGCAGAGCGGCAAATTACGGTACGAAGCTTGTGCAAGGGCAAGAGACAGCTGCCCGTAAGTCAGAACGGCGTTTTTTTTGTTGACCTTACACCTACTGTAAGGATTATTATGGAGGAAAATTCAATCATTACGGGGCGGGCTTATGGTATACAGGGTTGAGCCGTGGATGTTCGAACAGAATCCGCAGGTGTGTTTCGGAATTCTCGTTGGTCGCGGAATGACTAATACTCCAACCGGAGAGGGTGACTCGCGTGCGCTTTCCGAGGCGGAGGCCGCATTGCGCCAGCGTCTGGACGGGGTGCCTCTGAAGGAACATCCGGATATACAGGCGTATCGGGATGCTATCCGGCAGGTAGGCATCAACCCGAATAAGTACATGAACTCGGTGGAGGCGATGAGCAAGCGGATCATGAAGGGGCAGTCTTTGCCGAGAATAAACGCTTTGGTGGATCTATGTAATGCGATTGGTTTAAAGCATGTGGTATCACTGGGCGGCCATGATATGAAGGATATCCAGGATGATCTGGCGGTGCGACGGTCGGTGGACGGCGACCGCTTTCTGCCTTTCGGGGCCGATGAGTGGGAACTGCTCGAACCGGGCGAAGTGGTTTTTACCAGCGGCAGCACGGTTCAAACCAGGCGCTGGCTGTGGCGGCAGAGCGAACTCGGAAAGATGACTTTGGAAACTATCGATGTCTTTTTTCAGCTGGTCGGCTTCAAGGGTGAGCATTTTTCACAGATAGAAAGGGCTATGCAGGAACTGGAGGAGACAGTCAGCAGCCGCTTTGGCGGCAGTGTGCAGAGCTATCTCGTAGATCAGGAAACCCCGGAAATTATATGGTGAGCCGGCGGTCTGAAAATTGTGGGATCTAAACAACAGATGCACGTTCTCGCGTTTCTCCAATCGTCATCAGCACTCAGAGAGGAGAATCAAGATCCCACAATTTTTGGGCTTCCGCTTCCGCCCGGCCGGGCTTATTCAACGGCAATCAGCGGAATCTGAACCTCAGTGATGTGCATCTGCGGATCGCTGGAAAGAGTGTAATCGCTGAGGGTTCTCTCTATGCCGTAGCCGGCCGGTTTGAGCTGTCGTTTGGCAGCGAAAGCAAGCATTCTTCTATACCAGGGAGCGGCGTCGGAGTGATCGCCCCGCACGTAGACGGTCAGCCAGTCTCCCGCCGGCAGTTCGTCCCGCAGTTTCGGGGTGTCGAGAAATGGATCGTCCGCCGGCAGGAAAATTCCACTGAAATCGGTCGCATCGCGCGTATCCACAGTACCCAGATCTACAAAAAAGCCCGGATCGCCGATAAACAGACTCGGCGGCAGACGGCCCTCCTGCTCAAAACGGATGAGATGCTGCTCCCACTCCAAGGGTTGAGAAACCTCGGCGCGGTAGGCAAATATGCTGCGGGTCTGAAAGTGCTGCAGCCGAATGGTGTCGAACTCGGTTATACTCAGCACATAGTCGAGTTTACGGATCCGTTTGTGAACTCTCTGTTCGATCTTCTGCAGATGTGCGATCTGGATTGAGATAGTATCCAGATGCCTCTGCAGCTGCTGCCGGTACTCATCGATCCTCGGATTGTTGAGCAGGCCCCGGATCTCCTCGATCGACAGCCCGGTGTGCCGCAAATAGTTGATCATCCGCAGCTCTTCGATTTTTTCCACTGAAAAAAACTTGTACCCGTTCTCCCACACACCACTGGGGGTGAACAGACCGATTTGATTGTAATAACGGATTGTCCGGGCCGGAACCCCGGTAATGCGGGCCATCTGGCCGACAGTAAGTTTCAGATGCACAAAGGTCCTCCGGTGAAGTATAGCAATTTCTTGAGTTTTCAGTGTATACCTGCTGGAGTTGTTCTGAAAGCTCAAATCCACCAAAAGAAGCTTTAACCTGAAACAGCGAAGGCTGGTTTAGGTTAAGAATGGATTCTATCAAGAATACAAAAACTGCCTCCATACAGGAGGCAGTCAATAATTATTCAGTCTATACTTGTGTTTATAGTGAAGTCCTTGGGAGGAATTACTCCTTCACAGCCCATCTGCGGGGCCATTCGTACCCCATCTCTTCAGTAATGTCCTGAAAACGGTGCATGATTTCCCATCCGGGTAATCCCATTGCTGCCATTTCCGCCGCCCATTCAGCGGGTATATCATCAACTCGCGAAGCCCATTCGGCGCGTTCATCGGCTGGCAGTTCGTAGAACTCTACACCCTGCTTTTCCCATTCGTTCAGAATTTTTGCACGCCACTGGTCGGCCAGTACATCGGTAAGGTAAATTTCCGCTTCTTTACCTGTTTCGATCATTATCTCCTGAACATCTTCAGGGAGTGAGTTGAATTTTTCTAGATTGAACATGAGGTCCCACGGGGCGCCCACCATAGCATCGATCTTAATATAATTTGGTGCCAGTTCCTGTACCTTGAAGGCATTCATGTGGGTGATCGGATGAAAGTCGATTTCGGTTACCCCGGACTGCAGTAGGTTATAGCGTTCGTGCATGGGAGCTACAACAGGAACAAGACCGGCAACTTTTGCCCATCTGCCGAAATATTTACCTATCAGACCAATCTTTTTTCCTTCCATATCTTCAAGCGACTGAATCGGAGTTTTGCTGGCCATATCGTAGGGCTGAGTGACAAAATTTGCAATTAGAATTGCATTCTGTTTTTCGAGCTCTTCACGAAAGGCGGGAAATTCCTCATAGATCTGCCGCTTTGCTTTACTTACCATTGCCATATCGGTGGGTCCAAATGGAATGGCATAGAGAAAGGGTCCCAGTGGTGTTTTTCCGGGTGTATATATACGGCAGCCCATGATCACATCAACAACTCCTTTCTGAAGAATATCAAGATGCGAAGGGCCCGAAGCCAGGGATGCTCCCCAGTGAGTCTCAAAGGTCACTCTACCGTTTGTCCGTTTGGTTACTTCGTCCATCCACCATTTTGCGCCGTCACTATTCTGAAATCCACCTGGAGGTGATGAAACGGAAGAGAAACGCAGTTTGATAGGTTCTTCTTTGACTACC
>CAZAMY010000112.1:0-7241 GCA_964485995.1 uncultured Sediminispirochaeta sp. | reverse complement strand
CAATTTGACTGTCTTTATTGCCGAATTTTCTATAGTAGTCCAATCCGATTTCACCGAGAGCGACTACCCGGTCTTTCTGGCTGCCTTCTTCGATCTGAAGGGCCCAATCACGGCCGGGATTGATGACTTCGGAGGGTGACACACCTATGCTATGGTAGACGTGAGCTGCGGTTTTCAGGTTCTCGTAGACCTGAAAAAAGTCGTAGAGGCTGTTGCAGATGCTCATGATGTGTTTCACATCCGACTGCTTGGCTTCCTGTACGATTAACAACTGTTCGATTGGATCTTCATTTATCAATCCAATGTGTGCATGGGTATCAAATAAACGCATAGTTCTTTTTCCGATTTAATTAAGATTTTGTGTGGCTTTTCTGCTAATACAGAAGCACCTTAACACGAAATATAGGAGCGGTCAATTGTATTTGACAATTTTTTTCATGCGTGGTAACCTTTTAGCGGTTTACTGCAGTAAACGGCACATTGAGGAGTAAGAATGTCCCCGGCAAATCAATACAAAAAGGTTGAAAATAGGCTTTTTGAATTTATACTACGTATTTTCTCCAGCGTCTTTTCTTCCATCGCGAAGAGTGTTCGCAAGCTAGTTTCCATAGGGAAGCAGCGCTTTACAGTAATGCTCATTCCCCATTCCGAGCGAAAAATCTTTAACTTCCGCATCTCTGTTTTTTCGCTTATCTTTTTCGGGACTCTGCTAGTGGCGGTGTTAGCCGCTTTTTTTACCTTCTCAACGCGTTTCAGTGGACTTTCCAATATGCTGGCCCAGAACCAGTCCAACTTGAGTAATACCCGGGCAAATCTCGAGATGGTCCGCGATGAAATCGTCGAGCTGCGGCAGGTTTCCCGCGAATTCGAGAAGTCGTTAGTTAACACACTCGGCTCGTTCGGAGTTTTTCAGAACGGAGAAGATACTCAGACCGCGGCCGCCGGCGACTTAGCGTCGTTTATCAATCTGGAAGAACAGAACAACGGGATTATGCGTGAGGTAAGCGAACTGCGAAATCTGAAAGAGTTTATGCAGACCTCTACCGAATCTTTAGAAAAAGTCCAGAATCTGCTCAAATCGCAGGGTGATTTGCTGGTGGAATTACCGACTTATTGGCCAATAGCCGGTGGAATTGGTCGGATCACTAACTACTTCGGACCAGAAGTGCATCCTTTTACCCAGCAGTGGTACCTGCACAAGGGAATCGATATTGCCTATCGGCGCGGTATAGACCTGGTTGCAGCCGCCAACGGAAAAGTAATTGAACGCAAGTACGAGCCGATGGGCTTCGGCAACTACATTGTAATTCGTCATGCCTACGGGTTTGCTACCAAATACGCACATCTCGATAATGTGTACGTAGAAGAGGGCGACGTAGTGACACAGGGACAGAAAATTGGTACGATGGGCAACACTGGAATGTCCACCGGGCCGCATCTCCATTTCGAAGTGCGAATAGGTGCACAGGTAGTCGACCCGGAAAGATTCCTGAATGTACAGGCTAATCTGAGATAGCACACAGACAATACGGATAGCTCATGAGTGAACAACTTGATTTGAATGGTGTTTTTATCAACTCTATCATTGGAGAAGGGGCCAGCTTTTCCGGCGACATCTCTATGAGCGGGTTGTTTCGAATAGACGGCGATTTTAGGGGCAATATCAAAAAAGCCGATAAGGTCCTGATCGGTCGTAACGGTCGTGCCGAATGTTCAATCCACGCCGGCACAATAGTAGTCGGTGGGGTGGTCAAAGGTGATATCTACTCAACTGAAAAGGTTGTGGTACTGTCAACCGGGATGGTCATCGGGAACATCTCTACTCCGCGCCTCATGGTCGAAGACGGGGTCGTTCTGAACGGCCGCTGCAAAATCATCAGTTTTCAGGATAAAAAGCAGAAACAAGCGGAAGAGTATTCCGGTTCATCCTATCAGAATGAAGGGTCTGCTCAATCAATCCATCGCTACAATCCGCTGTATAAATCCGGGTAATGGAACGTATAGATCCCTTAAGAAACAGCCGCTACCGCTGGCGTAGAAAAACTCATTCTAAAGAACAGTCAGAATCTGCTGAAGGCCCGGCTCCCTTCTCGAAAATTGTTACTGACAAACAGGCCGAGGGCGCTGCACCGGTCGGAGGGAAGTATCCGGCGGATGTTCATGCCGATTTAGAGGAGCTGGTGGATACTCTGCACGGCCGGGGCGAACAGCTGAAGGAACAGCCCTCACTCGAGAACATCAAGGAATACCGCAAGGCGGTCAGTGAATTCCTGCAGTACATCTCCAAGCACGCCCTCGAGGCCGAGCAGATCGAGGGGGCCCGCTACCATCCACTGAAAAAGCAAAAGAAATTCACTCTCATCAAGGTGGTGAATGAAAAACTCGAGCAGCTTGCCACCGGTATTCTACAGAGCCAGTTCACACAGCTTGACATTTTACAGCGTGTAGATGAGATTAATGGGATGATTGTAGATTTGCTGCAGTAAGATGCAACATTAAGGAGTTTGCGCATGAGCGATCAAGATATACAGCCTTCTGATAATGCACCTCAAAACGCTGAGGCGCCCACAACAGCACCTCAAGCGGATCCGGTAGTGCTGGTAAAGTTCGTACATTCGAATGAAACCCAGATCTGTACTAATCCGTTAAATGAAGCCTTCGAGAAGGGTGATCACGTAATAGTTCCCAGCAGATACGGGAAAGATCTAGCCTATGTCTTGGGAACTATTAATCATATTGAGAACTACGACATGAAGGATGCCGAAGAGGTAGTTCGCCGGGCTTCCCAGCACGATATCGACGCATTTGAGCACAATCTTGAAAAAGAGGCCGAGGCCCTGGATATTTGCCGCGAGAAGGTGAAGAAACATAAACTCGATATGAAACTGGTTGCCGCACATTACTTAGTAGATGAGCCGAAAATCCTGTTTTTCTTCACAGCCGATGCCCGGGTAGATTTCCGGGAGCTGGTAAAGGATCTGGTATCGGTGTTCAAAATGCGGATTGAGCTGCGGCAGATAGGTGTGCGGGACGAATCGAGAGTACTGGGCGGGCTAGCCGTGTGCGGACGCAAGTACTGCTGCAACGGAATTACCGATAAATTGAATCCGGTTTCTATAAAAATGGCCAAAGAGCAGAATCTTTCCCTGAATTCTATGAAGATTTCCGGTCCCTGCGGACGGCTGCTGTGCTGTCTGGCATATGAATACGACTTCTATAAAGAGGAAAAGTCGCGCCTGCCCCAGGAAGGCAACCGGATTCGGGTGCAGAATGA
Organism: uncultured Sediminispirochaeta sp.; assembly: GCA_964485995.1. Lineage (GTDB taxonomy): Bacteria > Spirochaetota > Spirochaetia > DSM-16054 > Sediminispirochaetaceae > DSBN01. The sequence goes on along the minus strand of CAZAMY010000112.1, from coordinate 3,967 downwards.
GGACTTTAAGGTAACTGAAGTGAATATTTTGGCCAAGAAAATCAAGCTGCAATCACGGGACGGGCGTACAATCGATGTTCCTGAAGAAAACTTCAGCTGGAATGAAAGTTCGCGCTATTGGAATGTAAAGATTGATGATATAATTTAGTAATTACTTGACAGTACGGTATTAATTTGGTAGCTTGTGCTACCGCGGATAATTTGGAACAAAGAATTAATTATATAGAACGGAGGATAGACTCTTGGCAGGACTATCAGCAGAGAAAAGACAACGACAGAATCTGAAACGCAGAATGCGAAATCGTGGCGCCCGCAGCGGCGTACGAACCGCTCAAAGAAAATTTCAGTTAGCAGTAAAGAAAAATAATCTCGAAGAAGCTCAGAAGGCCTTTGCCGACGCTGAGCGGCTTATCGATCGAGTATCGAGAAAAGGTGTGTTTCATAAGAATATGGCTGCACGTACAAAATCTCGAATGCAGAAAAAACTGAATGCTTTAAAGGTTCAATCGTAATATTATTAAAATGAGAGGCGGATCATGGATAGAAAGAAATTGACGAAGGCAGAAATTATCGATCAGATCCATGAGAAGCTGAATGTGAGTCGTAACGAGATTCACGATGTCATTGATGAGTTTTTCGAAGAGTTGAAAAGTGCTCTTCAGGAAGATCGTGTTATCGAGCTGCGCGGTTTCGGAACCTTCGAGATCCGCACCCGCAAGGGGCGTGAGAAGGCCAGGAACCCGAAAACCGGAGAAATTGTTCCGGTAGATACACACGGTGTGGCAGTGTTCCGTCCTGGGAAAGAGCTCAAACAGCTTGCGTGGCCTCTACGAGGAGAGAATTAAGCCTCCGGCATTGGAATCTATACAGTGAAAACGGCAACATCAGCACAAGCTTCATGGAAAACTACCGTCACTAAAATATCGGGTGAGTTGGGCTTGCTTCTGAGCGGGGCGCTCCTGTTTGCCCTGGCATTTCCCAGTTTTGTATCGGAATACGGGTTTGCGCCGCTTGCTTTTATCGCCCTTGTTCCGGTATTTGTTTTGATTCACCGGTGCAGCTGGAAGCTGATAGCCGTCTATGGCCTGCTTTACGGCTTTTTGAGCTATGCGTTGTTCAACTTCTGGTTGTCGACCTTCCACCCGCTCGCCATCCTCATAGTACCTACAATCTATGCGGTATACTTCCTGATCGTGTTCCCCTTACTGAAGGCGGCGGATTCACTTTTTCCGCGTTACGGGTATGTGCTCCAAATTCTTATATGGATCGGATATGAATATCTGCGCACAAAAGGATATCTAGGCTACCCGTACGGCAATATCGGATATTCTCAGTTTCAGTTTATTCCCTTTATTCAGATATCGGCCATCACCGGCTTTTGGGGAGTATCGGCCCTGGTTGTCTTTCCATCAGCCTTTCTGGGCCATGCGGTCAAAGACGGCCTGCGGGGTCTACACAAGCTGCGTAAGTTCATCGGGGGGCACAAGCCCGAATTGGCGGCCTATGCGGGGCTGATTATACTCACCTTGGTCTACGGTTTTGCTGTACAGCAGGATTACTCCGATGAGCGGCAGTGGAGAGTTGCCCTGGTGCAGCACAACGCCGATTCATGGGAAGGCGGCCTGCGTACATATCGCAGAAACCTTGAAATTCTCAGCGATCTGAGCGAGCAGGCCCTGCAGCATGATCCTGAAATAGTAATCTGGTCGGAAACCGCGTTTATTCCGGGAGTCGACTGGCATACAAACTACAGGACCGATGCAGAGCGATACGCTTTGGTGGAGGATTTCCGTGAGTTCATGAGCCGGCAAACGGTTCCATTTGTGACCGGAAACAGTGACGGGCAGTTGGCTAACCCCAATCTGCCTCCCATCCTTCCGGATGGAAGCTATAACCGGGTGGATTACAATGCGGTGCTGCTGTATCACGAGAACGAGCTGAAGAAAATTTACCGGAAGACGCACCTGGTGCCCTTTACAGAGCACTTTCCATACGAGGATACTCTTCCGCGCTTTCACCAGCTGCTGGTGGAGCATGATTACCACTTCTGGGAGGAAGGGCTCGAATATACCGTATTCGAGGCGGCCGGAGTCAAGTTCTCGACTCCTATCTGTTTCGAGGATGTGTTCGGCTACATTTCGCGCCGCTTTGTAAACGAAGGGGCCGAAGTTATAGTAAATATGACCAACGACTCTTGGTCCGGATCAGTGGCAGCGCAAATGCAGCATATGGCCATGGCGGTGTTTCGGGCAATCGAGGTCCGCCGTAGTGTGATCAGGGGTACGAACTCCGGGATGACCTGTACTATAGACCCGGACGGCCGCATATTAGATATGATGGACCCCTTTGTACGGGACTACATGATCAGTGAAGTACCGATTTATACAGAGCGCACCACACCATATACCCGTTGGGGTAACTATTTTCCGGTAATCGCAATAGCCTTGGCGGTGATACTGCTATCAGCAGGCCTGATAGTGCGGATAGTGAAGAGCAATTGACGATTTGCCCGATTGACAACCACGCATTTCTATAGGAAGATGAAGATATGGACGAAAAAACAAAAATCCTAATAGTTGATGATGAACCCGTAAATCTCGATTTTTTTCAGCTGATGTTAGGAAAGCTTGGATTCGAAGTGCTGACTGCCGAAGACGGCGAGGATGCTCTGGAAAAAGTAACCGCACATTCGCCCGATTTAATAATTCTGGATAATGTAATGCCGAAGCTGTCGGGCTGGCAGGTTACCCGCCTGCTGAAAAATGACGAGACTTATAGTAATTATAAAGATATTCCGATTATCATGTTCTCCGCAATGGATGATGTAAAAGATAAAGTCGAGGGGTTTGAACTCGGCGTCGAAGATTATATCACCAAGCCTTTCAATTTCTCCGAAGTGCTAGCCAGAATTAGGGCTGTACTTCGCAGCAGAAAAATGTACGATCAGATGCTGCTGAAGCAGCAGCGGATTGACTTGTCGGAAAAAATATCCAATACTTTTATCAGCTTTCTGAATCAGTTGAAGCAGCCGGTCCATCAAATCGAGGAGATGGCTGGCAAGTTTTCACCCGAACAGAATGGAGAGGCCGATAAAGAAGAGTTCATTGCGTTTGTAAAAGAGCAGGTATCTACGGTGCGCTCTTCAATTGAGAAACTCGAACAGGATGTAGAACAGCTCAAATTGGAGGATATCAGCGCCCGCGACGATGAGAAGGCTCTGCGTGAGCTCGACTCTAAATTACGTGAGCATTTTATACAGCTTCAGGAAAATGAAGACAGTATGAAAGAGGTAAAGGGTTGATAACCGAGGAAAAGCAAAAGGTACTTGACCTCTTTGCAGAAGGCCGCAAGCAGTACAAACTGATGAACTTTGACGCTGCCAAAGAGTATTTCGGAAAGGCGCTCAAAGTTGATCCCGATGATGGTCCTTCAAAGGTATATTATGCCCGCTGCAAACATTATATTGACAACCCGCCCCCGGAGGATTGGGACGGGGTGTTTGTAATGAAGACCAAATAATCAACACATTCATTATTTTAGGCAGACTTAAGAATGGCACGAAGTTACAGTCGACGAAGAGACAAAGAGTTTACTACAGTACTGGGCACTAGCACCAAACTCTTCGGAAAACTCACTTTTACTGAGGCGTTGAAAATAGACGGTTATTTTGAGGGTGAGATTGAATCTACCGGAGTTTTATTTGTAGAAGAAGGGGCCCATGTAGTGGCCGATATCAAAGCATATACTGTTGTTATAGCCGGGCATGTCGAAGGCAATGTAATTGCGAAAGAGAAAGTCGAGATGCTCGAAACATGTAAGCTGGTGGGGAATGTAAAAACCAGAAAGCTTCGCATATCCGACGGAGTGAGTTTCGAAGGAAAGTGCGAGATGATAAAGGATCCGGATACTGTTGATATCTTTTCAGCGCCGGTGGATACTCTGAAGAAAACGGTGAGCAGTGCCTGAT
>CAZAMY010000111.1:0-7244 GCA_964485995.1 uncultured Sediminispirochaeta sp. | reverse complement strand
CGTCAGATACAGGTAGTCGCGTCAACCTTCGAACTGCAGAATCTTCTGCTGCATTCCGATGATTCCAACGGGAAGAATGCTCTAGCCCGTGACGTGTATGCCCGGCTTACCAGTAACTTTGTGCATGAATCGGTAAACAGCGGACTGGGGGTGCTGGTGAGCTTTCAGCACCGTCCAGCCTCCGCCGCCTTCCAGCGGGCTGCCCGCTCGCTCCTGCACTCCTCTACCGTGTAGACTATTGCCGGTCGGCGATTCTCTCCGATTTTTCCATGAGAATCTGCAGCATCGTCTTATCGGCATTTGTAAGCCCTTTGTTTTGCAATGTACGCAGAAAGTTCATGCTGTCGGGAAGATTGCTGCCGACGATTCCATCGCTGTCTGGTATAGTAACCCCCTCCATCACCAGAAAGGCCGCCTCGACTCCAAACCGGGCGCTGGTGGCAGCTTTGAGCGCACAGCCGTGCTTGGCTCCATCGCACAGAATTCCGGCGATGTTGCCCAGAATCAGCTTAACCGCCGCAGTCATCTGCTCGGCCGAGCCCCCCATCGCAAAGACCAACGCAGCGGCAATCGCCGGGGCGGCACTTACAGTGACCCCGCAGGTAGGAGTGAGCAAACCGGTGTAGGCTTTGATATATTTCACGAGGAGCAGCCCCATGGCCAGAGTTTGCTCGAGGGAGCTGTGCATCTTCGACTTATACTCACGATATGCCAGTCCGGTACCCAGAAAATAGGCAATTCCGTGGTTTCCCGAACCTCCGCAGCCCTTGATCGGTACCATCATCCCGCTCATCCGGCTGTCGGCCGCCGCGGCTACGTACTTTTCGACAGTGCTTGCTAAAGACTCGCCAAGAATACCCCGCTTCGTGAGGCGTTCGATACCGGAGCCAAGACCCATTCCGGGCGAATTCTTCAGCCCGAACTCGGCTGCTGCAACGTTGATGTCAACTGCACCGCTCAAAAATGAAAGCTGTTCTACCGGGATACCCCGGACGGCATCGGCCAGCGCCTGCATTGAGAGGCCCTCAAGTTCATCCGGTGAAGCACTCTCCTCTGCGGCCGCCTGCGAGGCGGATCTTTCAGCATCAGAGGAGCTTCCCTTCGGAAATACAAGCTCACCGTTTACCTGTACCGATACCAGATTATCGTGAGTTCCCACGATTTCCGCCTTTGCCTCGCCCTTGTCGGTAGTAACCTTTACATGAATATATATTTTCTCAGAGACTTCCGCCAGACTCACCGGTATGAACTCCGATGAAGCAAGCTTTCCGGCCTGCTCGAGGTGTTCCGGCTGCACGCCCTCGAAAAGCCGCAACTTTTTCTTCCAGTCTCCAGCAATTAGACCCAGCGCAACGGCAAACTGGATCCCCTTTCTATCGGAACCGGGAATCCCGACCGCCATGGCATTTTTGAACACGTTTACACTGATGGAAACTTCCACCAGGCGAATTTCACCTCCCAAATGCTGGTGAGCGGCGGTTGCAGCATATGCAATTGCAACCGGTTCTGTACAGCCGATAGTATCAAAAACGTTGTTACGAATTAGATTGAGTGTTTTTTCTGTGGTAAGCATCATGTTTCCTTTCTTCAAAATGCAGTATTTATAGGTTCTGCATAATTCTAACACGGATGGCTGTAAAATAAAACTTGTCAAGCGGCGAGGGGTCTGTTAGTATGTACTATGGGTATATTACCTTTTTCTATCGATAAATTGTAGGTGAAAGGAAATTAAATTGAACAGCATACCGCTCCCTTCGTTGAGAAGACTGCCGCGTTACTTGAATATACTCGAGACCTTTCAAATCAAGGGTAAAACCACCGTATCCGCCACGGATATTGCCGAAGAGCTCGATCTTAAACCTATTCAAATTCGCAAGGATATGGCCTTTACCGGAATTGTCGGGAAGCCTAAAGTCGGCTACGACATCAACGAACTGATCAATTCGATACGTTCATTCATTGGGTGGAATGAGAACACCGCAGCCCTACTGGTGGGTGCCGGTTCACTCGGAACCGCCCTCATGGGGTATGAAGGCTTTCAGACCCGCGGACTGCGGATAGAGGCAGCCTTCGATGCCGATCCTCAGAAACACGGTACGACTATCTACGGGACTCCAGTTCATCCAATGAGCGATCTGCAGAAAATTGCCCGCCGAAAAGATATTCATGTAGCTGTCATCACCGTTCCGGTTGCGGCTGCTCAAAGTGTAACCGACACCCTGATCGAAGCCGGAATAAGTGGAATCTGGAATTTTAGTCCCGCAGAAATTCAGGTTCCCGAGAATGTGGTAGTAAAGCGTGAAGACCTGTCCGAAGGCTTAGCGGTGCTGTTCGTCGAAATGCAGGAACTCCAGCACTCCGAGTCACAGCGACCTTAATCCGCAGACGACAGCGAATAAAAGCAGCTGCCGCGCGTGAGGCCGTGGGCAGCCGCCTATCTTCAATCTAAAGCGATGTTTTACTGTTCCAACCCGGCGCCGGCTGTTACGCCGGTGTCCCGCTTGTACTGCTCCACAAAAGTTCCATAATACTCAGCATCATCAGGAGAGGTAAAAAAGTTGACGAACCAGATGGTCAGTGCATTCGCAATGAAGCCGGGCACTATTTCGTACATGTACGCATTGTAACCGAGCCGCTCCCAGATTATCAGCACCAGAGTACCCGTAACCATACCCGCTAAAGCGGACTTCCAGTTGGTTTTGGAGGAGAAGAGCGCCGCCAGGATGACCGGTCCGAAGGCTGCCCCGAATCCGCCCCAGGCGTAGGAAACCAGGCCGAGAATACTGTTGTTCGGGTTGAGGGCTAAGAGCATCGCGATCAGGGAAATCAACAGCACGCTGATCCGACCAATAAGGATCAGCTCTTTTTCGCTGGCGTCGGTCTTGATCAGCTTTTTATAGAAGTCCTCGGTAAGCGCAGAGGAGGAGACCAGCAGCTGACTATCGATAGTCGACATAATTGCCGAAAGTATGGCTGCCAAAAGAATTCCGCCGATCCATGGGTTGAACAGGGCCCGCACCATGTAAATAAATACCTTTTCACTGTCGCCGCCACTTACTTCTGGAAACATAGGTATCGCGACCAGTCCTACAAACACCGCGAAACTCAGGGAGAATGCCACCCACACGATGGCGATGGTTGCCGATTTAGGCATTTCCTTTACCGATCTGATACTCATAAAACGTGAAAGAATATGCGGCTGACCGAAGTACCCGAGCCCCCAGGCCGCGGTAGATATAATCGCCAGCAGCGGCATCGGTCCGGAGGGAATAATCGAGGCGGAAATCTCTTTTGCAGCCATTGCCGCCGCAACTCCCTCTACTCCGCCCTGGTTTACAAATGCGATTAAGGGAACCACTATGATAGCGACAAACATCAGACTGCCCTGAAAGAGGTCGGTCCAGCACACCGCCAGGAAACCACCCAGAAAGGTATACAGAATAATGACAATTCCGCCCAGAACGACAGCCATTGTATAATTAATGGAGAACATCGATTCAAACAGCTTTCCGGCTCCAACCAGGCCGCTGGATGCATAAATAGTGAAAAACAGCAGGGTAATGATGGCTGAAACGATCCGCAGAAGTCCGGTGGGGTCTTTGAACCTGTCTTCAAAGAAAGATGAGATGGTCAGTGACTCGGTTTTACCGGTGTAGACCCGCAAACGCGGGGCCACCAACAGCCAATTTGCTACCGTTCCCAAAAACAACCCGATAGCAATCCAGCTCTGATTCACCCCTAACAGGAATACCGCTCCCGGCAGCCCCATTAGCAGCCACCCACTCATATCACTAGCCTGTGCAGAAAGTGCGGTTACCCAACGGCCCATCTTGCGGCCGCCGAGTAAATAGTCTTCAATGTGAATGGTCTTTTTGTAGAAATACCAGCCGATACCCATCAGGGCAACGAAGTACACCACAAACGTGATTAACTCGGCAATGTTGATCATAGCTCCTCCAATGTATATTTATGCAGTATCATATACGTTTTATCAGAGCCTGTCAAAATAAAAAACCCGGCTCCGTTACGAAACCGGCAGCCGGGCGATAATCTCGAGCAGAAGATTATTTTATTAACTCTTTATTTTTATTTTCCGGGGCTTGACCTCTTCCTTGAACTGAAGAGTAATTGTCAGAATACCGTTTTCCATTTTTGCATCGATGTTATCACGGTCGATAGTGTTGTCGATGGTAAAGAGTTTTTCGTAGTCGCCGCAGTTTCTCTCGCGTAAAATATAGGTGCCGTCTTCTACCCTTTCTTCTCTGCGCGGAGCCTGAATTCTGAGCTGATCATCCTCGATGCTCACATGTATGTCCGCTTTCTTTACTCCTGGAACCTCTAGCTGCAGCACAACTTTTCCTTCCTCTTCTCTTATCTTGCTCAACGGACTCACACAGGGTCTTTTGCGGGTTTCTTGTTTCTGTTCCATAATAATCCTCCTTCTTACTAGCTTACTTTAACGTCGATCTGGCGAGGTTTGACCTCTTCGCGTTTTGCAATTGTAATTTCCAGCACTCCATCCTGCAGTGATGCATCGACCTTCTCAGGGTCTACGCTGTCGGGCAGTGATAGTGTGCGCTGAAACATACCGCTCCAGGTTTCATTGCGGTAACTCTTTTCGTTCTCCTTCGTTTCCTCAGGCTTCTTCTCGCCCTTAATGGTCAAAACATTGCGGGCCAGCGACAAGTCCAGATCTTCTTTTCGGATGCCGGGTATATCGCAGCGAACCACTACCGAATCGGCTGTTTCGATCACATCAACTGCCGGTGCCATGCTGCGGTCGAATAAACCACTGCTGCCTGAATAGTCGAAGTTAAAGAGCTTATTGATCTCATCCTGAAGACGCTCGAACTCTCCCAGCGGGTTCATATCTCGTTTTTGGTTCCAACGAACTAAATCCATAGTGATCCTCCTTCTCGAAATTTTATCTTCTACAGTATATAATGCAAGTTTCGTGCCAATTTCTTTTTAACTAAATATCTCTTTACCAGTTAAATAATTATAGTACTACAGATACTAAACACATTCCCACCGGCAAGGGTTTATAGTGGGTCAAAGCAGTCCAATATAGGATATTGATTTTATCGCACATGTAGCTTTTTGACTCAGTAGACGCAGCTGCATAGTGTTACTTTGATCCACCTATTTCAGTAAATTTTCTCTTCTGTACAGCACACTTTTTTTGTATTATTATATTGTCTCGATGGATAAGATGGATGCGTACGTGCGCTGCCGCAATTGCGGCAAATTTGTATCTCAAGAGCAGGCTTATAACAACTACTTCTGCAGTGCTGAGTGCAGCCAGAAGTACGCACGTTGCAAGAACTGCGGAAAGTTCTTTTTAGTGAGTGAGTCCCATTACTCCGATTTCTGCTCTCAGGAGTGTGCATCGAGCTGGGAACATGCACTAAGAGATGTACCGCACTATCACGATGATGAAGGAGCTATAATATGAACCTCATTTTTCTCGGTCCTCCGGGGGCCGGCAAAGGAACCATTGCCGCCCGCGTTAAAGAGCACTATGAAATTCCTCACATCTCTACCGGAGATTTGTTTCGCGCCCACATTCAAAACCAAACCGATCTCGGCACACAGGTAAAAGCGATTCTTGATTCCGGCGAACTGGTGCCCGATGAACTTACCATCGAAATGGTCCGCCAGCGCCTGCTGGAAGGTGACACTGAGAAAGGCTTTATTCTGGATGGGTTTCCGCGGACCATACCGCAAGCGGAGGCTCTCAGCGGCATAGCTCGTATAGATGCAGTGTTGAATTTCGAACTGAGTAAAGGGAGCATAATAAAACGGCTCTCCGGGCGGCGCATCGCCAAACAGTCCGGCCGAGTATATCACGTTCACTACAATCCACCTAGAGTAGAAGGCAAGTGCGATGAAACCGGTGAAACCCTCATCCAGCGTGAGGATGACAAACCGGAGGCAATTGAAAACCGGCTGGCTGTGTACGAGCGTCAGACTGCTCCGCTCATCGACCACTACTCAAAAAAGGATGCATTGATATCCATTGATGCCGAGCCCTCTGCTGATGAGGTTTTTGCGCAGGTTAAGCAGAAAATCGATACTCTCGAGTAACTATTCCTGCGCCTGGATCGCCTCCAGCAACTCGAATTGACGCAGCACTGCTTCCACACCGGTACGCATATCGGTAGTGCCCTTCTCTACTACCGCACTGTAGAACTCGGATAAGACCTCCGTATCTTTGAGGCCGGCCTCCAAAGCGCCCTCCAAGGCCGTCTGCCCCTGCTGCTGCTCTTCCAGCTGCAGATACAGAATGCGGGCCTGTTCCAGCAGGTAGGCGCCGCGCTCCGGCCCCTCCGCGCTGCCGGCCAGACGCCGGTACATATCGAGGGCCTGCGTGTGCTGCCCCGCCTGCTGGTAGGCGGCGGCGAAGTTCTGCAGAACAGTTGCTTCCTGCGGCGCCTTTTCCAGGGCCTTCTCAAACCATCCGACCCCGCTGCCCCAGCCCAGTGCTGTTTCCAGCTCACCCATGTTCATTAAAATTTCCCAGTCGGCACTTCCGCCGTACACACACTCCAGCAGCAGTGAGTAAGCCTCGGCATAGTCTTCGCGGTCGCGCAATAAGAGGGCAAGGTTGTAACGGACGTTGCAGTTGGCCGGATCGCTGTCCAGCAGCGAGCGGTAGATCTCTTCTGCTCGTGCCCCTCTGCCCTGCTTGACCCGTGTCCAGGCCAGGGTTTCCAGGAAGATAATATTCTCCGGATCTCGCTCCAGTAATTTATTCAGAATGTCGACTGCACTGCTGTAGTTTCCGCTGTGTATGTACACCCGGGCCATGTTGTACTCAGCCCGGTAGAGATCCGGATTTATCTCGAGAGCACGGGCAAAGGCGGTCTCCGCTTCATCCCATTGGGTCAACTCGATATAGGCGTTCCCGAGGTTGTAGTAGGTTTCCGCCAGTTCCTGCTGATACGGCTTGGACTGGCAGCTTGTGAACCCGAGCAGCATAAGCAGGCCGGCACAGCTCATAGAGATAGTAAGTCTAAAACCCTGTACCCGGCCGCCGGCTCCCCTTTTCATGACGCTCCGTACCTCAGGTTCTGCCCAGAACAGTTTCTTCGATTTTGCGCACCTGCGCCCGGTAGAGCGAGGCGATATTCGAACCGTAATCGGCAATCAACTGAATGATATTGCGCGGAGTTTCTTCGGTGTCGGGTCCGTTCAAGCGGTCTCCGGCATCACCGAGGCCCGGCAGGATGTACGCATCCTCG
>CAZAMY010000110.1:0-7259 GCA_964485995.1 uncultured Sediminispirochaeta sp. | reverse complement strand
ATAATACCGAGAACCTGCGAAAGGATAAAAACCGGTATGAGAGCATCACCGCCCGCATTCCCGCCGGTCGCTGGGGCACCCCTGAAGACCTGCAGGGCGCCGCGGTATTTTTGGCCTCGGAGGCTTCAGTATATATGCAGGGCTTTACCCTTGCGATTGATGGGGGGTGGTTGGCCCGTTAGAAAGGAACCTACAACATATGAAAGTACAATCGATCGACCGTGTCTTCGATATTCTAGAGCTTCTGTCGACTGAGCATGAAGGGCTCAGTCTAACTGTAATCAGTCAGAAGCTGGAGCTGCCGACCAGTACGGTATTCCGGCTGCTGTCAGTCCTCCGCAGCCGAAATTATATCGAGAAAAACGACTCCACCAATGTGTATCGCTTGGGTTTGGGCTTCGTAGAGCTTACGAGTCTCTATTTGAATAATATCGAACTCAAAACCGAGGCCCAGCCGTATTTGCGAAACCTGTCACAAATAACCGGGCAAGTCGTATTCATGGGAATCGAGCAGGACGGCGAGCTGGTGTACATCGACAAGTACGAGCATTTCAACGAAATCCGCAAGTACTGTTTTATCGGTCAGCGACGACCGTTGTACTGCACTGCTCTGGGCAAAGCCCTGCTCACCGGTTTTAAGGAAGAGGATATCCGGGAGCTGTATGCCAGTCAGGAACTAAAGCAAATGGCGCCGAATACCATTACCGACATAAATCGGTTGGTTCAGGAAGTGTATGCAACCTGCGAACGCGGGTATTCAATCGATGACCAGGAGATGGAGCCGGACATGTGGTGTGTGGCCGCCCCGATATACGATTACCGGGGCACCATAATTGCCGCTGTGAGCATCTCATGGGACCTTGGAACTCATAAAAACGCCGATCGGAATAAAAATATAGAGCTCGTTCGCAAGACCGCGGTGGATATCTCTGTGCGAATGGGCTTTCGTCCGGAGCGCCAGGCAGTTACCTGTGTCCATGAACATTAAGGCAGTTCTGGCTGTCTGTGTAGCAGCCCTGCTGTGGAGCACCGGCGGTGTCATCATTAAATCGATCACCTGGGACCCGTTTATCATCGCCGGAGGGCGGGCCTTTTTCGGCGGGCTGTTTCTGCTTTTAGCGACCCGCAGCACCACCCTTCGTCTTACTCCCATTCAGCTGGGCGGGGGAGTGGCATATGCGGTCACCAGCCTTACCTTCGTTCTGGCAACCAAGCTCACTTTAGCGGCCAATGTGGTCATGCTGCAGTATACCGCCCCGATTTTCGCATCGGTACTGGGGATTCTGCTGCTAAAGGAATATCCCAAGCGGGTGGATTGGCTGGTTTTACCGGCAGTCCTGGTGGGAGTGTATCTGTTGTTTGCCGACCGGGCATCAGCCGGCTCGGCCCTTGGAAACGGCTTGGCGCTGTTTTCGGGCTTTTCACTGGCGGTGCTCACCATAGCAATGCGTAAGCAGAAATCCGCTTCTCCGTTGGATTCTATTATCCTGGGAAGCGGCATGATAGTGCTGTGTGTGCTGCCGATCTTCCTGTTGAAGGCCGGTGATATGCAGCTGTTTTCACTGAACTTGGGCTTGCTGGTGTTTCTGGGCGCTTTTCAGGTGGCCCTGCCGTTTCTTTTCTTCGGCTATGCGGTCAAGCGGATAACCGCTTTCGAAGCCACGGTCTTCAAAGCAGTCGAGCCGATGACTAATCCCGTCTGGGTGTTTCTGATTACCGGTGAACGGCCGGGGGCAATCGCACTGACCGGAGCTCTACTCATTTTTTCGATGGTGTTGGGCAGGAATATGTTTGTGCTTGGAGGCGGCGTCGCCAGCCCGGGATCCGCAGATAGTCGCGATACTTGAAATTTTCCACAGAACCTATTCCCTAAAAGGTGAATAGATCCACAGGGCGGTTGCAACGGTCTCGCCGTTGTTGACCCATTTGTGTTTTTCGGATGAATGGAAGAAGAGTGAGTCTCCGGGATCGAGAGTGTACACCTGCGTGTCATTTAGAATGAACTCGAGTTGACCCTCCATCAAATACACGAACTCCTCGCCGAAGTGGCTGTGGTCGGTGAAGTAGCCGCAGCCGGGTTGGATGGTGTAGTACATGCTCTTTACATGGGCGGTTTTGTCGGCTACTAAATTGCGGATCTCTACACCCTCGAGTCCGATGTGAATTGAAGACCCTTTTCCGTTTTTCACCTGCTTGGTGTCTTCATCCTCTTCTTCAAAAAAGTAGAGGATGTTCTGGTTGTAGAAATCGGCCAGCCGCTGGAGTACATCGAAAGAGATATTGGCCTGGCCGGTCTCGATTTTACTCAGGTAAGAGGGGCTGATGCCCAGCTCGCTGCTGACTTCGTCCAGAGTATAACCGGAGTCCTCCCGAAGGGTGCGCCATTTTTTACTGAGAAATTTCTTGGAGTGCTGGGGATTAGTCGATCCGTTGTTCGAGTCAGACTTTTGCTGCATGATTTGGTACTGCAGCATCTTTTTGATGACGTCGTAGCTCAGGCGCTGATCTACCGACAGCTCTTTTACCCTTTTGAGAAAATTGATGTCGTCGAAGCTGTACACCCGGTAGTTGTTTTTGGTGCGGCGGGCGGTAAACAGCCCCTCCTTCTCCCAGTTGCGGATAGTTCCGGGGACTACGCCGATCTGTTTGGCGACTTGGTTTATATTAAACAGCAATTCATCTGGATTTTTCATCGAAGTATGATTATATACGATTTTCAAAAAAAAGAATAGATATGTTGCAGATTCGATGCTCTGCAAAAAGAACCGCCCGAAGACCCGAAAGCTGAAATCAGCTCTCGAGCCCGGGCGGTATGCGTATTATTCCCCGATGCGCACTCTAAAATCAGCAATATAAAAACGGGAGGTCTGCGATGAATAGAGCAGGGGATTCAGGTCTATTTCAGCAATCTCCGGAAAGTCCACCAGCAGACGGTTCAGCCGGAGCATTTTCTCGATAAGATTGTCGATGTTCATCGGTGTACTGCCGCGATAGCCGGTGAGCAGGGGTGCACTTTTCAAAGACAGTATTGCGCGCCGAGCCTCGTCGGCGTTAAAGGGAACATGGGCAAAGGCAACATCACCGAGCAGTTCGACGCTCGTGCCGCCCATTCCGACCATCTCGGCGTGACCTACGGAAGGGTCCTTGATTGCGCCGATGATGACCTCGGTAGCAGAACTGAGCTGCTGCTGTACCAGTACTCCGCGGGCACCTGCAAAGCGGGTGTTTAGCTCGGTAATGGTTGACAACAGTTCAGAGTTATCGGCGATATTCAGTACCACGCCGCCCTCATCGCTTTTGTGCAGTACTTCGGCGTGGTCGATTTTAGCCACTACCGGGAAGTTGATCTGCGATGCGTTGAGGGCCTGCTCGATTTCCGCCGAGCCGGCGCTGGATGGAACGAACAGCGAAGGAACCGTATTCAGACCGTACGCTGCCAGTACTCTCTCAGCATTTTCGGCGCTCAGAAACTCGCCGGGGGCTGCCGACTCGATTACAGCTTTCACTTCAGCCTGGATTTCGCCGGCAACCGCGTAAGGCGGCTCTTCGTCGGCACTGTAGGTGGGGGGAATGTCCCGCATAGCATCCAGGATCTCTGCCAGCTGTTCCGGGTACTCAACCACCGGAATACCGGCCGCGCTCATGGCCTGACGTCCGGCCAGCCCCAGATTCGGGCCGAAGAAACAGGAGAGAATCGGAATATCCCGGGCCGCCGCGCCTATTTTCTCGATTTCGGCGGCTACCCCGCGGGCTACGTCGCCGGTATCGATGGTGGCCGGGGGAATACAGAGCACCACCACCGCATCGTACTGCCCGCTCTCCACCATAGCCCGCAGCGCAGCGGCATAGTGCTCCGGCGGTGCCGGGGCGACCACGTCGATCGGATTACGGGTAGATGCCTCCGCCATCAGCTGCGGGGCGAGGGCCCCTCGGGCCTGCTCGCTGAGCTCCGGCAGCTCGAAACCGTGGTGCGACAGGGAGTCGGAGGCCAGAATGCCGGGCCCCCCTCCGTTGGTGACCACTCCGACCCGGTTGCCCTTCATACGGGGCATGCGGCTGAGGGCCGCCGCCAGAAAGTAGGCCTGGTGGATACTCTCGGCGCGGATAACCCCGCATTTGCGGATGAGCGCATCGGCAACCTGGTCGTCGCCGGCCAGGCTGCCGGTGTGGCTGCCGGCTGCGGCGGCGCCCGCGCTGGTGCGGCCGGCTTTCAGTAGGATTATGGGTTTAGTGCGGCTAATCTTCGCGGCCATTTCAGTGAACCGCTGATAATCCGCGATCTGCTCTAGGTAGAGCATAATTACGTGCGTCTGTTCATCTTCTGCCAGCAGCGGCAGCAGGTCGTTGACCGTTACATCGGCCTGATTTCCGAGTGATGCAATTGTCGAGAAGCCGATTCCCAGGTGTTCAGCGTAGTCGAGGAGGACTGCCCCCAGGCCGCCGCTCTGGGTGACGAAGGCGATATTACCATCCCGGGGGATATCATGCAGAATAGTGGTATTTAATCGAACTGCCGGATTGTTGTTGGATATTCCCATGCAGTTGGGACCCAGCAGACGCATATTGTATTTATTTACGATGCGGATTAGTTCGCGTTCCGCTTCGACACCCTCGCCCCCGACTTCACGGAACCCGGCGGAGATGCAGACGAGGGCCTTTACGCCCTTCTGTCCGCACTCCTCGGCTACCTGCAGCACGAACTTCGAGGGAACTGTAATAACCGCCATATCGAGCTGGCCGGGAACTTCCAGTACCGAGGTGTAGCCGGGGGTTGCCGAGACATCTTCACCGCCGCGGTTCACAGCAAAGGCTTTGCCGCTGAAATCAACCGCTTCACTATTTTTCACGATTGCATGACCGATCCCTCCGCGGGCCGATGCGCCGATAACGGCGATGCTTTCAGGCCGCAGGAGTGCGGCGGTGTCGCGGGCGTACAGCGGTTTATTCTCGTCCCAGCTCTCGATTGAGATTCCCAGCGGTGCGGCTTCGCCCCTGTAATAAACCCCTCCGTCAGTGTCGCGACTGAAGTGGCCCATGGCAATTTCATATATGGTGCGGGAACCAACCTCTCGGGACCGTGCATTTATCTGCCGCAGGTAGTAGCGCATAAAGTCCTTCTCGTCGTATTCCTTGGCCTTTTCGTAGTCAACCGGAACCTTCGGCGAAATGACCAGCAGCGGACCGCCATCCAGCTCTGCGGTAGCGATGTGGCTGGATGAGCGCAGGTACGGCTCGCCGGCGGAAAGGGCATCGCCCACGCCGTTGGGGCCGGCGTAGAGTCGCTCGCCGTTTTTCTGGTTGGTAAGGTCGGCAGGATGCACGTTGATGAACATATATTTATTCAGCAGCACTTCGGTGGTGGCCCACACATAACCGGCCAGCATGACCAGATCGGGGCGGAATTCCGCGATCAGCTCGGCCGCTTCGGCGTCGTACTCCTTCCGTACTTCCCGATCCTTCAGCTTCGCGCCGCGTTCCTTGTAGTAGGCTCTGATATCGATGGAGGCACACGGAATGCCGTATTCGGCCGCAGTGGCTACACCTTTTGCGTCCGGATCGCTGGAGAAAACCCCCACTATTTCGAAGGGGCTGCCTTCCCAAGTCTCTTCCAACTGCTTTTGCAGTTCAAGAGCTTGCCAAAGAGTCTTTCCTGAACCGGAAATGAACCCGACTACTCGTAATTTTCCCTGTGCGGGGTTATGCAATGGTCGAAGTGCCATATATTCCTCCAATTTTAATCACTCTCTGCTTGACGTGCTTTAAAGATATGGTATACTTGTATTCCTAACATTGTCAAGCAGTTTATAAGACTTCAGAAAAATATTTATAAACATTGAAAATATGTTTGACAAGGTTAGTATATTGTTGTGTAATAGTGAGTGTAATACTCAGAGAAAATTATTTGGAGGAAGACTGCATGGGATATATGGAAAAAGGCAAATGGTGGGTGAGCCCGTCAAACTATGCCGAAGATGTTACTTCACGGTTCAATTTTCCTGATAAGGTTGAGATACTGGATACGACTCTGCGGGACGGTGAACAGCAACCGGGAATTATCTTTACCCGTCAGGATAAAGTGAGAATCGCCAAAAAGCTGGCGGAAGTCGGAGTACACCGCATCGAAGCAGGAACACCGGCGGTGTCACAGGAAGACGCCGATGCGATTAAAGAGATATCTGCTCTGAATCTGGGGCCGAAAACCTTCTGCTTTGTCCGCAATATGGTCAAGGATATGGAACTGGCCAAAGAGTGCGGAGTTGACGGAGTACTGGCCGAAGTTCCCGGCAGTGAACACCTCCTCAAGTTCGGTAAGAAGTGGACCGCCGAAAAAGCCATTAAGGCCGCCATCGAAGCCACTACCGCCGCCCATGAACTGGGCCTCTACGTAACCTTCTTCCCGGCCGACAGTTCACGGGCCAGTCTCGACTTTCTGCTGGACACCCTGCAGGCTATAGAAGAAGACGGTCACATGGACTCCGTGGCCCTGGTAGATACCTTCGGCGCCTTCTCACCCGAAGGTGCGGCTTACCGCATCAAGAAGATGCGCGAACGCTTTTCACAGCCTATCGAATGTCACTTTCATGACGACTTTGCCATGGGTGTTGCCACCACCATCGCCGGCCTGGCTGCAGGTGCATCTGTGTGTCACGTATCGGTGAACGGAATCGGCGAACGGGCCGGTGGAGCCGGACTGGAACCGGTGGCCATGGCCCTGGAAGCCCTCTACGGAATCGACACCGGCATAAAGACCCAGAAACTGAAAGAGCTTTCACAGCTGGTGGAGGAGCTGTCCAACTTCAAGCAGCAGCCCAACCGGGCCATTGTCGGCGACCGCATCTTCGGATGGGAGACCGGCCTGCCTTCGAGTCTGTGGCTGAATGCCAAGGATAGTGAGCCCTTGGCCATGCTGCCGTACCTCTGGAACATGACCGGACAGACAGAGCCGGAAATCTATCTGGGCAAGAAGAGCGGTAAGGACAACCTGAAGAAGTGGCTCAACGACAACAATCTGTCGGTGCCCGAAGAAAAAGAGGGCGATCTGCTGAACGACGTGAAGCAACTCTCTATCAATCTGAAGCGCGACATCAGTGTCGATGAGTTCAAGGATCTGGTAAAAAAATATACCGAGTAAATCGGGCCGGAACGGCTGGCCAGCGTTCGCTGTGTCCAGCCGCCGGCAGCGAATAACAATAGAACTTAATTAAAGGAGTGTTCTATGGCGGATACACAAATGAACGAGTCGAAACGGGGTAATTTTA
>CAZAMY010000109.1:0-7263 GCA_964485995.1 uncultured Sediminispirochaeta sp. | reverse complement strand
CGGTGGCTTTTGTGATAGCATTACACAGTTTGTCATGGTAAATCTGGGACGGGTCGCTGGCCGGTCCGTGCCCGGACGATTTCCAGACAATCTTTTCAACTTTTTCCGCCGGGGCAGCCTGGTCAGCTTCCGCGCTGTTCCCGGCACTCTTTTGACACGACATGAGTGTGACAGCCAGCAATACCGCCATCAACACTACTAGGATTCTGTTCTTGTTAGACATCCTTTTTCCTCCTAAAAATGTTCTATGTTGCTCATGAGCAGCAGATTCTATACCGCAGCTCAAAATCCACAAATACTAAATAAGCCGATCTATGCTCGACTATCGCTACAAAATAAATGAAGTTCCTGTACTGTTTTGAAAGTACCTATCGTTCGCGGCACCAAGCTTCGACATAGCCGTCTTTCCTGTGCAGTGGGATACGCCGATAACTTCGATATCCTCGCTCGTTAGGTATTCGGTTGCTTTTTTCATACTTTCACTGCTGGCCTCTACAAGGTGTGTTCCGCCAACCACTGAGTAAATCGGTTTTTTCAGCAGCGACTTCACATGGTCGAGCATATTGCGTACTCCCGGATGCGAGCAGCCGAGCAGTACGACCACCCCCTTAGGGGTATCAATGGCTACCAGCACCTCGTCATTAAACAGATCTTGTTCAAAAACACCGTTTTTCTTAATCTTGAAGCGCGGACTGATAACTTCGTCAGGGTGTATTCTGGGGAAATTGGTGATCACATAGACTCCCGGCAGAAGCTCGGTCACATCTTCTGTCACAAAGCGGTAGGGTATCCCCTGCTCCATCAGAAATGTCTCTTCAAACCGATTCCCTAGATATTCATATGAATTGCCGCTAAAACCGTACTTCTCATTGAAAAAGCCGTTCCCCATTATCAATTCATACTGCTGATTTTGTTCAGCAAGATGTAAGAATCCACCAGAGTGATCATAGTGACCGTGGCTCAAGATTACATATTCCAGGTCTGAAAGATCTATCTTCAACTGATGGGCATTGTACAGAAAGGCACCGCTCTGTCCGGTATCAAACAAGATTTTATGGGAATCTTTCTCTATATAAAACGAAATACCGTGTTCATTTTTCAGGGCAAGATGCTCACCCAATGTATTTTCGACTAAGGTAGTAATCCTTAAGGCCATTATTCCTCCTTGTTGTTTCCATTCATCGATGCCCGGATATCAGAAACTGCATTCTTTAGATGCACCACCATCGCCTGTTCCGCTCTGGCCGGATCTCCCTGCTTTATGGCATCAAGAATATCTTTATGCTCGCCAACGGTTTTTTGCGTACGCCCCGGTACGTGCAGACTGGAAATCCATCCCTCGGATAGAGAGTTGGTCATAGTTTTCATTACAAAATAGAGGGTTTTGTTTTTAGTAGATTTAGCCAGCAGGCGGTGGAACTCTTCATCACATTTGATCAAACCGGCGGTGTTGTTTTCTTGTGTTTTTTGGAAAAAGTCGTTACAGACCTCTTCCATCTTCTCGATCTCAGCCTGATCAGCGTTTCTGGCAGCGGCGGCCGCAGCCTTGGGATCAATTATCAAGCGTACTTCGAAATGCTCAATCAGTGCGGTCTCATTGTTCTTGAGCCAGTTGGAAAAAGCCTCCATCTCCTGCTTCATAGAATCGGATATAAAAATCCCCTTGCCGTGTTTTACGGATACCAGCCCGGTAGCTTCGAGGATTCTGACCGCCTCCCTGATCGAGGAGCGGCTCACCTCGAGTTTCTTGGTGAGTTCATTTTCCGAATAAAATTTGTCACCAGGATTAAAATCTTCCTCTACTATCATCTCCCGGATGGCATCAATCACTCGCTCCGACAAGCGTACCTTCTTTATTGGCTCCATAAATCCTTATTACCCCACTCAACTACTCTTCTGATATCTGTTGTCTACTTATCAGACAAGTAAAGCAACTAAGCTGATTGTAGCCTTGAAAATTAATATCGTCAAGTAAAATCTGCCGGTACACCGGCCATTCTCCGGCCAACTTGACAGCCCCCGTCAAAACACATATCTTGATGCGGTATGGAACGCGAATTGGATACAGCAGCTCTTCCCCTCATTCTGCCCCGCGCTGTGTTGGGCGGTATTCTGATGGGACTGGCCAACCTGGTACCCGGCGTGAGCGGCGGCACGATGCTCTTAGCCGCCGGTGTATATACAATCTTTATCGGCGCGGTGGCTGACCTCACCTCGCTGCATTTTCGCGCCCGTTCCTTGCTCATCGTCGGCACGGTTGCCGGGGCGGCGGCCTTGGGAATACTCCTGCTGGCCGGCCCCATCAAAGATCTGGTGGTCGGGTACCGCTGGATCGCCTACAGCCTGTTTATTGGCCTGACCCTGGGCGGGGTTCCGGTCCTCAAGAAAATAACCGGGGCGCTAACCGGAAGAGTCTTATGGGGGGCGCTGGCCGGATTCGCCGGAATGGCAGCCCTGGCATGGGTTCAGCAATATGGTTCTGCCGGCGGTGCAGCTTCCGGCAGTAATTGGTTCATGCTGTTTTTGGCCGGACTGGCCGGGGCCAGTGCAATGATCCTGCCGGGCATCAGCGGCGGCTATTTGCTGCTTATCCTGGGCCAATATATCCCAATTCTATCGGCTATCGACGCCTTTAAACAGGCCCTGCGCAGCGCAAATCTGAGCGCGGCCGGTGAAATTGGCCTGTCGGTAATCCTTCCGGTAGGAATCGGCCTGGTGATAGGTGTCGCCGGAGTGAGCAACCTGTTGAAACTGCTGCTGGCCCGCTATCGCCACGCAACCCTGGGGGTATTAATCGGACTGCTGCTCGGCGCGGTAGTCGGACTGTGGCCTTTCCAGGAGGGGGTACGGCCCGAACCGGGCGAGATGCATAATGGCCGAACACTCACCACCGCCCAGATTGAGAAACTCTCTCCGGACGACTACCCCACCCGCTTTTTTACCCCCACCGCCGGCCAGACGGGCGCAGCCCTGCTGCTCATCGGGGCCGGATTTTTGGCGACCTATGGGATCTCACTGCTCGAGAAGAAAAAACCATAACCGCCCTTGCAGGCGCATCTATACTCTCGTTTCTCTGCACGCATTTGAGATTCCTCTTCATCTTTCTTATACTGAACGTATGGAAAAAGAGAAGAGAAAACAACAGCCCGTATTTTACAATACTATGACCAAGCGAATGGAAGTATTTGTTCCTCGACAGCCAGGTGTGGTTAAACTGTTTACCTGTGGGCCTTCGGTCTACCAGCAGCAGCATCTGGGTAACTATCGAACCTATCTGTTCGAAGATGTACTGCATAAATACCTCGAATACCTCGGCTACCGGGTCGACCGAGCAATCAACTTCACCGACATAGAAGACAAGGCCATTAAGCGCCTGAAAAAAGAGGGCATTACCCTGGAAGAGACCACCGGTCCGAATAAAGACGAGTTCAAAAAAACTTCGCAGGAACTGGGCATCTTTCTGCCGGATGAAATTCCGCAGGCTACCGGCAGTGTCGATGAGGCCGTGCAGATCATTGAAGATCTGCTGGCAAAGGGAATCGCCTACCGGCACGGCGGAAATATCTATTTTGATCCCCTCAAAGACCCCCGCTTCGGGGAGGTCTTCGGACTCGACATGTCGCAGTGGCCGGAAAAACGGGTACGCTTCTCTAAGGATACCTACAACGGCAAGCGCTGGAATCTGGGCGACTTTATTCTATGGCACGGCACTACTCCTGATGATCCGGTATCCTGGGACACCCGCATCGGCAAAGGCCGGCCAGCCTGGAACGTCCAGGACCCGGCCATGATACTGAAAACCCTCGGCCCTGAGATCGATATTCACACCGGTGGTATCGACAATGTGTACCGGCATCACGACTACAACCGTGCGATTCTCGAATCCTATTCGGGAAGGGAGCTGGCCCACTACTGGCTGCACGGCGAACACCTGATAGTTGAGGGCGAGAAAATGTCCAAGTCGAAGGGCAACACTATGTACCCCAAAGACGCCTATGCCCACGGCTGCACAGCCCAGCAGGTCCGCTTCATGCTGATGTGCACCTACTATCGCCACCAGCTGAATGTGTCCGAAGAGCGAATCGATGAGTGCTGCCGCCATTTCACCACTATTCACCAGACGGTGGAGGCCATCCAAAGCGCTTCTCAGCGCGAGCACAGCCCGGCTGCACCGGCCCGCGAGCATAAAACCTACCGGCCCGGCAGCGAGCACTCGGTCGAAAAACTGATTGACGAAGTACCGCTGCTCTTCACCACAAAAATGAACGACGATCTCAATACGCCGGGAGCAATTGAGGCGCTCGAATACCTGGCAGACGAGTTCTACACCGCCCAGCAGAAGGGCCTGGTAAGCGCCAGCCAACGGGAGCGGTTTATCGAAGAGTTGCGCTCCGTCGATACAGTCCTTGGATTTCTGTTTCCCCGTGAATAAGCAGTCGGCATAAGTCGGCCTTCTCCCGCTTAAAATTTGACCCTCTTACTCATGTTTAATAAGCTGTAAGTAAGGAAGGTTTATTATGAAAAATGGAATTCTGTTTGATCTGTACACCGACTCTTTTCCGACTAAGACATTTCAGCAACTCGAACCCCATACTCCATCCGATCGGGCAAAGCAGTTGGTGAAGGATTATCAAAAACTGGTAAAAGACTACCCCCCTGCTAAGCTGGAACAAGGCTCAAGAGTACCGGATGAGCTTATGAGCCAACTAAAAGAGCTGGGCTTGTTCGGTATCAGCATACCCGAGGAGTACGGGGGACTCGGCCTCAATCTTTCAGATTATTTATATATCGTATCAGTAATGGCCGAAGAGGATATGAGCCTGGCCATTGTACCGCTGGCCCACCTTTCTATTGGGATGAAAGGCATACTACTGTTCGGGAACGAGGAACAAAAACAGAAGTACCTGACAGCCGCTGCGAGCGGAGAAATGATTTTCGCATACGCCCTCACCGAACCAAAGATAGGCTCCGATGCCAAACATATTCAGACCTCGGCCCGTAAAAGTGATGACGGCAACTCCTACATCCTGAATGGAACTAAGACGTATATCACGAACGGAGGCTATGCCGATGGGTTCACCATCTTTGCCCGCATCGAAGGTGCTGAAGAGAATACTATCGGTGCATTTATTGTCGAGCGCAGTATGGAGGGAGTGACTGTCGGCAAGGACCTGCCGAAAATGGGACTTCACGTTAGTTCCACCACACCGGTAATGCTGAAAGACGTACGAGTTCCGCAGGAAAACATGATAGGTTCCGAGGGGGATGGATTTAAAATTGCAATGAGCATACTCAATTACGGACGCCTCGGGCTCGGTGCCGCTTCGGCGGGTGCAATTCGCAAATCAGCAGTAGATATGCATGCGCGGGCGGCTAAACGAGAGCAGTTCGGTATGTCAATTGATAATTTTGAGCTTATCCAAGAGAAAATCGGAAAGGCGAAAATTCTTCAGCACGCGGTGTGGGGCATTACCGCTCTTAGTGCAGCCCAGCTGCAGAACTCACCGCTGGCAAATCTCGCCGCCGAAGGCTCGCACGCCAAACTCTACGGGACCACCAACGCGTGGAACGTACTCTATGATGCACTGCAGGTGGCCGGAGGCGCCGGGTATCTGAGCACACTGCCCTACGAAAAGCGTATGCGTGATTTTCGCGTTACGACAGTCTTCGAAGGCACTTCGGAGATACATTCGATCTATCCGCCCCTCTCTATCATGCGTGAACTCTCCGCACAGCTCGAAGAGAGCGGTAAATTCGCCAGCTTTGTAACTCTGGCCAAACTCAGAATGAAACCGGTGCTTGTTGCGCTGCCGTCCACTGGAGGCATCGGGAATCGGGTCAGCGGCGAAATCAGAAAAAGTGTAAAGCTGATAAGAAGAATGTTAGTGAACGGCATGCTGCGTTATAGAAAGCGCATCGCTACTAAGGAGTTTTATCTGCGCCGTATTACCCGTGTAAGTATAAATATTTACGCGATGCTCGGGCTGGTACACTCATTCCGTTCAGCTGCACATCAGGAGCGCACCGAGATTACCACCGCCCTGCATTACTATGTAAACGAGGCCGCACGTATACGCAAAGAGACGCGATCGGCCCTGCATATATCAGCTGAGGATATTACTTTAGAGAGTTTTCGCAACCGCTCTTCGGATTAAATTAGATAGACCGGCCGAATGAGTCGGGCACGGCAAAGCGTTCAGTCCGCGCTCCGCTTACGCTGGAGGTTTCCTGCAGACCTGCGGCTGCATCACGCAACACTTCGGTACCGACCGCCGCTGCCCACTTCAGCAGACCGCCCTTGAAAGGCGGAAAACCGGTACCCAGAACGAGAGCGATGTCTACATCCTCCGGACTCTCGGCAATACCTTCCTGTAGAGCCCGTTGGGCTTCTAAAGCCATCGGCAGCATCAAGCGCTGCTGTATCTCTTCATCAGTATACGAAATTCCGGGGCTCGAGTGTTCGTCCCGCACTTTCCGCAGGGCAGTATTGATCTCAGGGTTCAGAGACGGCTTTTTACCGCTGTAGAGATAGAAACCCCGCCCCGATTTTTTACCGAGCAGTTCCTTATTTTCACCTATGAGTTCAAACAGCGGAGCAACCTGCATCCGTTCGCCGTAATGAGTTGCCAATTGGCCGGCTACCTTGAAACCGACATCTATCCCGACCATATCGAGGAGAGAAAACGGACCCATCGGCCAGCCGAAGCGGGTCATTGCAGCGTCGATTCGTTCAATTTGAATTCCCTCCCCGGCTAAGTAGGCAGCTTCATTGAGGTAGGGCATCAGCAGCCGGTTGACTAGAAATCCCGGACAGTCGCCGACTACTACCGGCATCTTACCGAGGCGACGGGCAAGCCTTACCCCTGCAGCTACCGCCTCCGGACTCGATTTTTCACCGGCCACAATCTCCACAAGAGGCATTCGATTGGGCGGATTAAAGAAATGCATTCCGATCAAGCGCTGCGGGTTCTGCATCTGCTCGGAGAGCTCGGCAATACTGAGGCTGGATGTATTAGATGCAATGACTGCATCCGCCGCCAAGATCTGTTCCAGCTCGTTATACACTGTATGCTTCAGATCGAGTTTCTCGACAATTGCCTCGATCACAAAGGGAATTTTCTCAAAACCGCTGTAATCGAGTGTGCCGGTGACCAAATTCTCTTTTTGAGAACTCTCCCGTGCATCGACTTTGCGTTTCTTTTTTAGCACCTCATAGATTTCATGGATAGTCTGATACCCTTTGGCAATTGCATCCCAGTCGAT